>CANRDG010000140.1 GCA_947629275.1 uncultured Clostridia bacterium
ATCAGAGGAAAGGTTTTTGAAAAGTATACATCAGGCTACAGACCCGAGGACGTAGATCAGTTCCTCGCGCAGGTGGCAAACGACTATGAAACGCTTTATAACAATAACGCCGACAGCGAAGAAAAAATAATGAAACTCGTCGATAAAATAAACGAGTACAGAGAGGACGAGGACGCCATAAAAGATGCACTTCTCTCCGCCCAGAAAGAAAGCAAGAGAATACTTGCCGATGCAAAAGCGCAGTCTGAGCAGATGATAAACGAAGCGCTGGCAGAGCGTGAGCGTGTAGAAAAGGAAAGCGAAGTTGAGTGCGAGAGAATAATCGCCGAGCATAAGGAGTATTGCGCAAAGGTCATCTCCGAAAATACCGCCGAGACCGAAAAGAAGATACAGCAGGTCAAGGACGAGTATGCACAGCGTTCTAAGGATCTCAAAGAGCTCAAGCTCAATGCCGCTCAGTTCAGAGAGCAGCTTACCGAAATATACAGCCAGCAGATACAGCTCGTTATGCAAATGCCCGACGAGGAGACGCTCGAAAACGAGGAAGCAGCAGCCGACGATAGTGATGAAGCCCCTGCCGCAGTTATAACCGAAGAAGCTGCACCTGCCGAGGAAGCTCCCAAGGCAGAGGAAACCACATCGGCAACACAGGATATCCCTGCGCTTAAAGATGAATCGGTGTTCACCCACCATAAACCAAGAGAGGTCAAATTCTCCGATCTCAGATTTGGCAACAGAAAGTAATTTAGAAAAGTAAGTTGTCATTCACCGTGATGGCAGCTTATTTTTTCTGAGAGGATATTTTTCATAATGATGTTGTTTGTATCTTTAACAGCCGCCGCACTTCTGGTCGTCATAGACCAGCTTACAAAGTTTTATATCACAAACCACTATACCATAGGGCAGATAAAAGAGCTGATCTCGATCGCAGGGCATAAGATAATTTCAATTACCCATGTCCGCAATTCGGGCGCAGCGTGGAGCATATTGCAGGGGAACACCGTGTTTCTTGTAGTCCTGCCGATACTGCTCATAGCCGCTTTGATAGTGCTTATGGCAATGGGCAAGGTGCGCTCAAAGCTCGAGTATGCCTCACTCTCGCTCATAATAGCAGGCGGCGTGGGCAACCTTATCGACAGAATACGCCTGCACGAAGTCGTTGACTTTATCAAGTGGGAAGTCTTTAAGTTTCCCGTGTTCAATTTTGCAGATATCTGCGTGGTCTGCGGCGCGATAATGCTGTGCGTCTACTTTGTTTTTTTCGATAAAAGCGACAAAAAAGCGGACAGTAAAACCGACGAAGTGAAAGACACCGAAAGCGCTCCCGAGGAAGATAACAATGTGCAAGAGCAGTGAATTTAATTTCTCCGTAAGCGAGAAAAACGGCGGTGTACGCCTTGATATCTTTATCGCCGAAAACTGCGATGTCACACGTTCTGCGGCGCAAAAGCTCATTACAGACGGCAATGCTTTTGTCAACGGCTCACCTGTAAATAAAAGCTGTAAACTAAAGATCGGCGACAGCGTAAAAGTCACCGTTCCGCCCGCTCACGAGCTCGAAGCAGTACCCGAAAATATCCCTGTAAATATAGTCTATGAAGATGACGATCTGCTCGTTGTAGATAAACCCAAAGGCATGGTAGTCCACCCTGCCGCAGGCAACGAAAGCGGTACTTTGGTCAATGCGCTTCTATACCACTGCAAAGGCAGGCTTTCGGGCATAAACGGCGTTATAAGACCTGGTATCGTACATAGAATAGATAAAAACACAAGCGGTCTGCTCATGGTCGCCAAAAACGACCGTTCGCATAATTTTCTCGCCGAGCAGATAAAGGGGCATTCATTTGTCCGCGAGTATAAAGCAATAGTCTGCGGCAGTTTCAAAGACGACGACGGCACAATAGATGCCCCGATAGGCAGACACCAAACGGATAGAAAAAAGATGTGCGTAACGCAGAAAAATTCCAAAAATGCCGTAACGCATTATAAAACGCTGGAGCGCTTTAGTGGCTATAGCTTTGTGTGTTTCACGCTCGAAACGGGCAGAACTCACCAAATTCGTGTTCACTGCGCCTATATGCGCCACCCCGTGCTTGGCGATGACGTATACGGCAAAGCGGTAAGATATTTTGAGGGGCAGTGCCTCCATGCGTGCAAACTCGGCTTTGTCCACCCTGCAACAGGGGAGTATATGGAGTTTGAAAGCCCCTTGCCGCAGTATTTCAGCGAAATTCTCAGTAAACTCAGGGACGGCGAAAATATATGAAAGCAGTATCTGATGTAGTTCTTTTAATGGATATGGACGGCACAATCCTGCCGCCTTCAAAAATACCGTCGCCGCAAGATTTGGCTTCTATAAAAAGATTTGTATCGGCAGGCGGAAGATTTTCCGTAGCCACAGGCAGAGCCTTGCAGTCTGTAGCGCAGTATTTTGACGAGATAGAGGTAAATTTCCCTGCTATAATGTGCAACGGCGCGCTGGTCTACGATATCAACGAAAAATGCGGCAAAATGAATGTGTATCTGCCCACATCCACAAAAGATATCATCGCAAAAATTCTTAAAGATAACCCGAATATCGGCTGCGAGATACTCACCATTGACCACGTCTATGTTCCGCAGCTCAACGAAGCCGAAAGCACCCATATATCTATAGCAAAGGTAACACCCGACTACATACCTATTGAAGATACACCACCCGATAAGTGGTATAAAGCGCTTTTTGCAGATAAACAGGAAAAGACCGACAAGCTTGTAGAGTATGTCGCACAGCAGAACTTCGATGGCGTTGATTTTGTCCGTTCCAGTAAGCATTATTACGAGATACTCCCTAAAAATATCTCAAAAGGCAGCTGCGTTGATTTTATCCGTAAGCATTATTGTAAAGACAGCGATGTTATCATCTGCGCAGGCGATTATCATAACGATATTGAAATGCTAAAAGCCGCCGACATAGCGGTCTGCCCCGCGAATGCAGTAGATCCCGTCAAGGAAATATGCGATATAGTCCTTGAAAGTTCCTGCGAGCAAAATGCCGTCACCGAGCTTGTAGATATGATACTCGGCGGTAAAATAAATTTGTAAATCATCAATATTTCTATATATTTGGAGGTAAAATTTATGGACGAAGCTTTGAAAAAACAGTTGCAAATCACAGCCTGCAAAGTGCGTATGGGCATTATCGAGGGCGTGTATAACGCAAAGTCGGGTCATCCAGGCGGTTCGCTCTCTATAGCTGATACGCTGACCTATCTGTACTTTGCAAAAATGAACATCTACCCCGATAAGCCCGATCTTCCCGACAGGGACAGACTGGTGCTTTCAAAAGGTCATACCGCGCCTGCGCTCTATTCAACCTTGGCGCAAAGAGGTTATTTTGACGTCGAGGAGCTGAAATCCCTGCGCCATGTAGGTGCGCTTTTGCAGGGTCACCCCTGTATCCATATCCCCGGTGTAGATATGTCTTCGGGCTCTTTGGGTCAGGGCATATCGGCAGCCGCAGGCATGGCTCTTTCGGGCAAAATATCTTCCCAGCCGTATAAGGTGTATGCAATACTCGGCGACGGCGAGATAGAAGAAGGTCAGGTGTGGGAAGCAGCAATGTTCGCAGCCCACTATCAGCTCGATAACCTCGTCGCTATAGTCGATAACAACGGCTTGCAGATAGACGGCAAAATAAGCGACGTCTGCTCGCCGTACCCCATAACCGATAAGTTCAAGGCTTTCGGCTGGCACGTTATCGAAATGGACGCCCACGACTTTGATTCTATAGAAAAAGCCTTTAACGAAGCCGAAACGGTTTCGCAGATGCCCATCGCGATCATACAAAAGAGCGTTAAGGGCAAGGGCGTTTCGTTTATGGAAGATCAGGTCTCATGGCACGGCACAGCCCCCAACGCGGAGCAGTATGCCGCCGCCATGCAGGAACTTCAGAATACTTTGAAAGGCTTGGAGGGTTAATATATGTCAGATGTTGTAAAAATAGCCACAAGAGAAAGCTACGGCAATGCCCTTGCTGAACTCGGCGATAAATATGAAAACTTGTATGTCCTCGATGCGGACCTCGCAGCCGCCACAAAAACGGGCATATTCAAAAAGAAATTCCCTGACAGATTTTTTGACTGCGGCATAGCCGAGGCAAATATGATGGGCGTAGCAGCAGGTCTCGCAGCTACAGGCAAAATACCTTTCGCTTCGTCGTTTGCGATGTTCGCAGCAGGCAGAGCCTTTGAAATAGTCAGAAATTCCATAGGCTATCCGCACCTTAACGTAAAAATAGGCGCTACCCACGCAGGCATATCTGTAGGCGAGGACGGCGCAACACACCAGTGCAACGAGGATATCGCCCTTATGCGCACCATTCCGGGCATGACCATAATAAACCCTGCCGACGACGTTGAAGCAAGAGCGGCAGTCGCAGCAGCGGTAGAGTATGTAGGTCCCGTCTATATGCGATTCGGCAGACTTGCAGTGCCCGTTTTCAATGATAAAGATACCTATAAATTCGAGCTAGGCAAAGGCATTCAGCTTCGTCAGGGCAGCGATATAACTATCATTGCCACAGGTCTTATGGTGAACGAAGCCCTCATAGCCGCCGATACCCTCAAAGAGCAAGGCATAAGCGCGCGCGTTATCAATATCCACACCATTAAGCCTATCGACCGCGAGATAATCGCCAAAGCAGCCGCCGAAACAAAGCTTATCGTCACCGTTGAGGAGCATAGCATTATAGGCGGTCTCGGCAGCGCGGTTGCAGAAGTTGTCTGCGAAGAATGCCCCTGCAAGGTAGTCCGTATAGGCGTCAACGACGAGTTCGGCTGCTCGGGCCCCGCGGCAGAGCTTCTCAAAAAATTCGGTCTTTGCAGCGAGAACATCATCAAGACCGTAAAGCAGCTTCTCGGCAAGTAATATACTATATTAAATACTAAAGTCATCGCCATAGCGCGGTGACTTTTTTTGCCTCGCTTTGTTCATAAAAATATAATATTTTGTTTACATAACATTTACAAAAAAACTTGTAACATTTCCTGTATTGTTTGTGTACTTATTAGTGAAAACTTAAATTTTGCCGATTTGGGGCGAAATATAATGAAAGGAAATGATGTTATGAAAAAGTCAAGAAGAATTTTAAGTCTGGCAGTCGCGGC
>CANRDG010000141.1 GCA_947629275.1 uncultured Clostridia bacterium
TACACCAAGCAGGAAGCTTTGGGGCTTATAATGAAAGCAGGCTTTTCAACTAACGAGCAGGTCACCAATTATTCCGGCAGAGGCGTCGGAATGGACGTTGTGAACCAGAATCTTGAAAAGATAGGCGGTAAGCTCATAGTTGAATCCGAGATAGGCGTTGGCAGCAAGTTCATTATAAAAATACCGCTCTCGCTGTCAATAAACGACGTTATGCAGGTGGCAGTGGGCTGTATGGATCTTTCGGTGCCTATATCTTCGGTAAAAGAGATATTTAAGGCAGATATGAAAGATATTGTTTATGATACAAACGGCACGCAGCTTATAATGATACGCGGCAAGTGCTACCCCGTTATAAGCCTGCCAAAGTATTTCGGCGTTGAGAGCCGTGTCGGCAGTTTAGATGAGGGCATAATGATATTCTGCGAGGAGGAGCATAAGAGGGTGTGCCTGTTTGCAGATTCGCTGATAGGCGAGCAGCAGATAGTAACAAAGCCGTTTTCGCCGATACTCGGGCAGTATAACCTTAATGAGAACGGGCTTTCGGGCTGTTCGATACTCGCTGACGGCAGCATGACGCTGATAGCGGACGTCGGCTGCATTATAAACAAAGTTTTCGGTAAATAAAGAAAGGGGCGATAACGGTGAGCAATACCTCTGAAAATGAGAATATACGCCTGCTTACTTTCAGCTGCGGTGACGAAGAATATGCCATAGACATATCAATAGTTACGAATATTATAGAGATACCCGAAATAACCTTTGTGCCTATGCTGCCCGATTACATAAAAGGGCTTATAAATCTGCGCGGCAAGGCTATACCCGTTATTGATACGGCGTTAAGGTTTTACGGCGAGTGCGACGAGTACGACAGGCACAGCTGTATAATAGTTTACGAGATAAAGGGCAGCTCACTGGGGCTTATAGTTCAGAGTGTGGGTGACGTTATAGATGTTTCAAACAGCTGTATAAGCGGCACGCCCGGCAAAAAAGGCTTTGTAAGCGCGGTGGTAAACACGGGCGACGGGCTATATAAACTTATCAGACCCGAAGAAATTGCGGAAGACTGACAGGCAAGGAGAGAAAGCGGTATGGAAATAAGCCCTCAGGATTTTTTGAGACTTACGACATTTATCAAGTCAAAATACGGCATAGACCTTATAAACAAACAGCAGTTGGTGGAATACAGGCTGGCATACTATGTTGAGCAGAACGGCTATAAAAGCTTCGGCGACTTTCTCGATGCCGCGTTCAGCGACAAATCGGGAATGGAGATAGCCAACATCATAAACAAGCTGACTACCAACCATACATATTTTAACCGCGAATCGGATCATTTTGATCACTTGGTGAAATATTTTCTGCCCAAAATGGAGAGGGAGAACACCACAAGACAGCTGTGTATATGGAGCGCAGGCTGTTCATACGGCAACGAGCCTTACAACGTTGCGATGTTTATTGACGATTATTTCGGTTTCCGCAAATCAGCTTGGGACTGCAAGATACTCGCTACCGATATATCGCTGAATGCTTTGGATATAGCAAAGCGAGGCGTGTTCACCGCAGAGTCTGTAAAAGAACTTCCCAAAGCGTGGCAGGATAAGTATTTCACAAGGCTGAAAGACGGCTCTTATCAGGTAGTGCCGAAAATACGGCAGGAAGTTGTTTTCAGGTATCATAACCTTATGGAACCCATAGCCTTTAAAAAGACTTTTGACCTGATACTCTGCCGAAACGTTATGATTTATTTTGACGAGCCTACAACAGAAAGGCTTTGCCAGAGATTTTATGAAAACATGAATCATGATGCATTTTTGTATATAGGTCATACAGAATTTATAAACAACAAGAACTTTGACAGGGTGCGCCCTGCCATCTACAGAAAACCGTGATCTTGAAACAAACAAGGAGAATATCATGAACGGCAGCAAGAGCAGCAAAATAAGGGTGTTGCTGGTGGACGATTCCAAACTGTTCCGCGAGGTGGCTGCAAAGCTTATAAGCCACGACGACAGAATAGAAGTTATCGCCACGGCAGGCGACCCTTACGAAGCGCGAGACAAGATAATTGAATATAAGCCGGACGTTATGGTACTGGATATAGAAATGCCCAAAATGAACGGTATACGTTTTTTAGAGCAGCTGATACCGCAGTTTCCTTTGCCTGTGGTGATATGTTCTTCCACGCCGCTGAACGCCTTTGCTGCGCTGGAGGCGGGGGCGGTTGACTATGTATGTAAACCGCATATCACCAGCAGTGATGAACTTAATGCTTTTGCAGGTGAACTTATCGTGCGTATAAAGTCTGCAAACGCGGCTACCACCGTAAGAGCAGGGAGCGTTGTGTATAACGTTATGCACAGAAACCCTCTTAAAACGGCAAAAAACAGCAGGATAATAGCCATAGGCGGCTCTACGGGCGCGACCGAAGCAGTGCCGAGGATACTTCGCGGATTTAATGCGGATACGCCGCCCGTGGTGGTGGTCGTGCATATGCCCGAAAACTTTACCGCCATATACGCACAAAGACTGCGCCAGCAGTTCCCCGAGCTTGACATAATGGAAGCAAAACACGGCGAGTATATACATAACGGCAGCGTTGCTATAGCGGCAGGCAAAAGACATCTTAAAGTTTTCAAGGACGAGAACGGGTATTTTATCACATCTCTGGCAGGCAAAAAGGTGTCGGGTCACTGTCCGTCGGTAGACGTTATGTTTGAAAGCGTTGCGGCGTGCGGCAAGAAAAATGCCCTCGCGGTGCTGCTCACCGGTATGGGCAGCGACGGTGCGAACGGTCTTAAAATGATAAAAGATGCAGGCGGATTTACAGTCGTGCAGGACGAGGAAAGCTGCGTTGTGTACGGTATGCCGAGGGTAGCGCTTGAAAAAGGCGCGGCGTGCAAACAGGTGCAGCTTGACAGCATTGCCGAAACGCTTTTGCGGAAGATAAAGGAGTAATATATGGGTAATATAGAAATAGTAAATAACTTTATGGACTTCGACGACGATGAGCAGCAGCAGGAGACCGTTGAAACGACAAATATGCTGATGACAAAAGTCGGTGGAAAAGACTTTGCCATACCGTTTGAAAACGTCGTAAAGCTCTGTCAGGCAGGGGATATATATTCGGTGCCCGAGTTTCCCGACTATGTGCTGGGCTTTACAAAGGTCGATGAAGATAATTTCCCCGTTATAGACGCACGCCGCCGTTTTGGTATGCCGCCAAAAGATGATATGGACAGAAGATGTATAGTGGTAACGCAGGAAGACGGCATGAAGGTCGGTATACTGGTCGATGAAGCGGTCAAGATGAGAGTAACGCCTGTAGATGCCGTTACCCCTGCCGAAAAGATAAACGACGAAGCCTATACAAGATACGTAAAGGGAATGTTTCGGCGCACGGGCGGCAGTCTGTGCTATGTATTGAGCCCAAAGCTTATGTATTCGCTGACGTCGGGAAGTTTTCACGCCGCGGCAAAGTATAGGCTGAGGAAGAAAAAATAATAAAACCTTCGCAGTTCCGCAGTTTTACAGTTGATGTAAAAAATTTGTCGGAGCTGCGGATTTTTTGCCAAAACAAGCTTGACTTTTCCATAAAAATATTATATAATATATGACAGAAATTACCGAGATAAAATGGCAGGGAGGCGAAAGTCATTGAGCTTAAGGAAGATATGGAGTACCGCGAGAACTGAATACGTAAAGTGGATAACCAATCCGCGAATGATAATATTCGGCGTAATGATAATATTTATATTTGACTATATCGTAACCCCGCTGAAAGGTATAGCGAAAGAGGTAGGCAAGCCGCTGGGCGTTATAGAGCCTTTTATAGCGATAGCCAACAGCGATATGATAATCGCCATAGTGCCGGCAGTGTTTCTGACGCTTATTTCAGACTTTCCAAGGACCGACGGCAATACGCTGTTTTTCCTTCAAAGAACGGGCAGAACGAACTGGCTGTTTGGTCAGGTGCTTTTTTCGGTAATGGCGATATTTACATATGTCGGAGCGCTGTTTGTGGGTGCTGTACTGCCTGTGCTGCCAAATTGCAGCTGGGCAAATGAATGGAGCGTTCCCGTAACGCAGTACGGCGAGATTTTCCCCGACAAGTCAGGCACATTTGCAAACTGCCTTATAACCGAAAAGCTTTATAATCAGCTGCCGCCCGTAAAGACTGCCGTGGTAAGCTATCTGCTGATAATGTGCTATCTTTTGATACTTGCGCTTATAATGCTTATGTTCAACTGCCTTAAAGTAAAGATAATTGGGCTTTTGTCATCGGGCGCTGTGATAGCGTTCGGCTGTGCGCTCAATTACGCAAATGTTTCGGCAAAGTGGGTGCTGCCGATGTCTCACACAATAATATATCTGCATTATACAAAGTATTTCAGAGAACCCGTGTTCGATATGTGGAAAACCGTGCTGTACTTTTTGCTTGTGCCTGTCGGGCTTATATTTGTCAGCCTGATAGCGCTGTCGTTCACAGACTTTGAATCGGTACAGGATATAGACTGACATGGAGGCGGAGAAAATGTCTGAGATAATAGTTGTTGATAACGTGAGCCTTACGCTGAAGAAAACGCCGATACTCAAAAACGTAAGCGTAAGCTTTGAAGAGGGACTTATCCACGGTCTTATAGGAAGAAACGGCAGCGGCAAGACCATGCTGATGAAGTGTATATGCGGCTTCATACATACCACAGCAGGCAGTATAAAGGTAGACGGCAAGACAGTCGGCGACGATGTTGACTTTCCGCCCGATGTGGGGCTTATAATAGAAACGCCCGGCTTTATACCCGGCTACAGCGGACTTAGGAACTTAAAGCTGCTTGCAGGTCTCAACAACAAGATAAGTACCGAAGATATACGAAACACCATGAAACAGGTAGGTCTTGACCCTGACCTGCGCAGAAGCGTGAAGAAGTATTCGCTGGGTATGCGGCAAAGGCTGGGGCTGGCGCAGGCGATAATGGAAGACCCAAAGCTGCTTATTCTTGACGAGCCGTTCAACGGGCTTGATAAGGACGGCGTAGGGGATATGAGAAAGTATCTGCTCGATTTGAAAGCAAAGGGCAAAACGATACTGATAGCTTCACATTCCGC
>CANRDG010000142.1 GCA_947629275.1 uncultured Clostridia bacterium
GAGCTTTCACGCAGCAACGCTTCGGAATATCTGTCTATAAATGTAGGGCGCACGGGCAGAGAGATAGTGGCTTTGGACGAGCTTGCAAAGGCTTTGGATCTGCAAAAGCCGCCAAAGCTTATAGAATGTTACGATATATCAAATTTAGGAAACACGAATGTTGTTGCAGGAATGGTGGTTTTTGAAAACGGGAGACCAAACAAAAAGCTGTACCGCAAATTTGCTGTGAAAGACGTTATCGGGCAGGACGACTACGCCTGCATGAGAGAGGTAGTTAAGCGCAGGTTTGAGCATTACAAAAACGGTGACGAGGCGTTTGCTTTCAAGCCAGACCTTATACTTCTTGACGGCGGAACGGGGCACGTGAACACAATTGCTCCGCTGCTGAAAGAAATGGAGATAGACATACCGCTGTATGGTCTTGTAAAAGACTGCAAGCACCGCACAAGGGCGATAGCTACAGGCGGCTCGGAGATATCACTTTCGCAGAGAAGCGCAGGGTTTCATCTTATTACTGAAATACAAGATGAAGTACACAGGTTCGCGATAACTTTTCAGAGGAGCAAGCGCAAGGCGGCCTACGGACTAAGGCTTACGGAAGTTAGGGGCATAGGAGAAGCAAAGGCGAAGCTTATTCTTAAAAACTTCAAGACGAAAGAAGCTTTAAAAGCGGCAAGCGTTGAGCAGCTTATGCAGGCGGCAAAGGTGAATGAAGACACCGCAAGACAGCTTAAAGAAATTATCGGAGAGATGTAATATGGATATAAGCGAAGTTTACGAATATCTCGGCAGATACGGAAAATCGGGAAAGCCGGTGGAGAACCTGAGCCGCATAAAATGTCTGCTGAAAGAGCTTGGCGACCCTCAGGAGGGGCTGAAATTCATACACGTTGCAGGCACTAACGGCAAAGGCTCGGTATGTGAGATGCTTACCGAAATGCTGTGCGCGCACGGGGCAAAGGTGGGAACGTTCACCTCGCCTTTTGTGCTGGAATACGCGGACAGGATACGCATAAACAAAAAGAACATACCCGAGCACTATCTTACAAGGCACGCGGAAAGAGTAAAGGCTGCCGCAGAAAAAACGCCATACGGTACCGAATATTCGCAGTTTGAGATAACCATGTGCATAGCTCTTTTACATTTTAAAGAGTGCGGCTGCGATGTGGTTGTCTGGGAAACGGGAATGGGCGGTCTGAATGACTGCACAAATGTCATAAAAGATCCGCTGGTATCTGTTATATGCTCGGTATCTTACGACCACACGGCTATTCTTGGCGAAACTCTTGAAGAGATAGCAGCGCAGAAAGCGGGCATTATAAAGCCGGGCTGCCCTGTGGTGCTGTCGCCAGAAAATGACGATGCGGTGGTTGACGTTATAAAGCGGACTGCGATATGCAAACACAGCAATGTTATCATACCGAACATGAAAAACGTACAGATATTTTCTGACACGCTTGAAGGGTGCAATTTTACATACCGCGGAAGGCATTATTCTACCGCCATGTGCGGGATACACCAGGTGCGCAATGCTGTTACGGCTATAGAGGCTATACGCTGCTGCTGCGAAAGCATACGCGTTGAAGAAAGCGACATAGCGCAGGGAATATCTTCGGCTGTAATACCTGCGAGGGGGCAGATAATTATCAAAGAGCCGCTTGTGATACTTGACGGCGGTCACAACCCTGACGGTTTCGGCGCACTTGCGCGGCTTCTGGAGAGCAAGACAAACACTCCTCGAGCCGTAATGACAGGCATACTTAAAGACAAAAAAGCGGCTCAGTCTATAGAACAACTGCTGCCGCTGTGCGATATATTTATTACCGTGGACTCCTTTCACCCAAATGCCATAGACAGCAAGACCTTGGCGGATAGCATTAACGCTATGGGTGGCAGGGCATACGCTGTGGGAAGCGTTGACGAGGGACTGAAAAGACTTTCGGAATTTGCCAAAAGCTATGGGGTATCGGTCATATGCGGTTCGCTGTACCTAGCCTCGGAGGTATTAAACAAGCTTGGAGCGAAGCTGTAAGAGCAGTTTCTTTTCACGGCGTGATACCTGCACTTGTGTCATATCAAGCTCGGACGCTGTCTGCGTCTGAGTTTTGTTTTTTACATAGCGAAGATACAAAAGCTTTTGATCTTTTGGCTCTAACTCTTTCATAGCCTGCCGCAGGGCTAATGACAGAATTATTTTTTCGTCGGGC
Organism: uncultured Clostridia bacterium; assembly: GCA_947629275.1. Taxonomy (GTDB): domain Bacteria; phylum Bacillota; class Clostridia; order Oscillospirales; family Ruminococcaceae; genus UBA7477. The sequence continues at coordinate 2,208 of CANRDG010000142.1, forward strand.
GCCTCAACTGGAATGTCTATCTCACTGCCGTTCTCGGAGGCGCTTTCATCTGCGGAGGCGGTAAGGCTTACGGGGGGTTGGGAAACGTTCAGTGCTTCCACGACCTTTTCTGTATCCGCTCCAGAAAGAGAAGAAAGTTCTTCAATAGTGGGTTCTCTGCCGTTTTCTTTGGCAAACTGCTCACGCAAACGAGACAGCCGCAGCGACAGTTCTTTCAGACTTCTGCTTACCTTTACCGCGCCGCCGTCACGGAAAAGACGTTTTATCTCTCCCATAATAACGGGCACGGCATAGGTGGAGAATTTGTAACCCAGATCGGGGTCAAATGCGTTTATAGCTTTCATAAGACCTATACAGCCTGCGCTGCAAAGGTCTTCATACTCGATATTCCTGCCCCTGAAACGGTTGGCGCACAGGTGGACGAGCCCCATATTCTCCTGTGCGAACCTATGCTTTTCTTCTGTTTTCATCAGATGCCTTTCTTGTAGTCAGCTTTTTGCGCATGGTAACGCTTGTACCCTTGCCCGGCTTGCTTTTTACCGACAGGCTGTCCATGAAGCTTTCCATTATTGTAAAGCCAAGCCCTGCTCTGTCCTGATCGGGCGCTGAGGTATACAGCGGAGTCATGGCGGCTTCTATATCCTCTATGCCGCAGCCTTTGTCGGTTATCTTTATGTAGACCTCGTTATCTACAAGCAGACGGGCGGTCATTGTTACGATACCGAGGGTATTTTTATAGCCGTGTACGATACAATTCGTGACAGCCTCTGAAACGGCGGTCTTTATATCTGAAAGCTCGTCTATCTGTGGATCAAGCTGAGAAACAAAGCCCGATATTGCCATTCTGGCAAAGCTCTCATTCTCGGAGCGGCTTGGGAAAGAGAGCTTTACCTCATTTAATATCCTGTCTGATCTTTTCATCTGTCGTCTCCCCTTTCATATCATTAAGTCCCGAAAAATACTTGCTGCGAATATCGCCGTTTATAAATGTAGCGAGTTTGTTCATACCCGAAATATGCATGACCCTGCTTATTGACGGCGAACAGTTAGCTATATACAAGGTGCCGCCGTACTCATGCAGCATACGGTATCTGCCCATGACAAGACCGATCCCTGAGCTATCCATAAAAGTAACGCCCGAAAAATCCATATAAAGTTCTGAGGGACATTTGGAGTCTATCGCTATGTCGATGTTCATTCTGGCGCACGAGGCGTTATGGTGGTCGAGTTCGCCGCGCAGCTCAACGAGACATCTGTTATTGTTGTTATAGATTACGACGTTCATAATACCTTTCCTTTCTATATATAAAATATAAATGCTTGTCCATATCGCTCTTATAAAATAATAACAGCCCTGACAAGAGAAATTTGTCAAAGGCTGTTTTCCGCTGCGGATTTTTTAGATCCATAAAATACTATTCTTCGATCTGTTTTCCCAAAAACATGGCAGTTGCCTGCGCAAGAGTATGCTGTGCTTGCGTTGCAGTGGTGTTTCCGTCCGTGGAAACATATGCCACAGCGCCTGTAACATCGCCCGAAGCGACTATAGGAAAAACCGCGAGGGCTTTTTGGTCGATACCCTCTATAGGCTGAACGGGCGTGGAATTATCCTTGTCGGCAACAAAGCCGCGGCGGCTTTCCATTATCTCTTCAAGTGCGGGAGTTACGCGGCGTTCATTATACTCGCGCCTTGCAACGCCTGCAACTGCAACTACGTGGTCTCTGTCAAATATAACGGCAGGCGCTCCGCCCAGTTTATACATCACTTCCGCTGCCTGAGCGGCATTTTCGGAAAGCTCGTTTATCGGCGAATACTTTCTGAAAATGACCTCGCCGTCGTTGCTGGTATATATCTCCAGCGGTGCGCCGTCTTTTATACGCATGGTACGGCGTATTTCCTTGGGTATGACTACTCTGCCGAGGTCGTCTATCCTTCTTACTATTCCTGTTGCTTTCATATTATTCCTCCATAAAATGTTTATTCTTCATTTTGCAGGTCCTCTTTTGTGAAGATATTGTTTGCAGTCGGTTTTCAATTATGCATAGTATGTCTGCAAAATGTCAGATAAAATACAATAGTGGAATAATAGCCGTTTATAAGAAATATTTTGAAAATTTTCTTAGAACATTGACTTATCGGGCGATATGTGTTATAATGATTTTGTACAATTATTGAACGACAGACAGAAATTTATCAGGCATGACAGATAGATATTGCCGAAAGATAAGAGCATATGAAACGGGGGAGCAAAAATAATGAAATTAAAAAAGGTTTTGCCTATATGCTGCGCGGTTGTGACTGCTTTTTCGATAAGCATGAGCGTGGCACGACAGGCGACTGTAGATGTAAGCGCTGCGGAACGCAAGGTAAAGAGCATCTACGACGGTGACACTTACACTATTGACAAAAAATTTGATGACTACACCATACAAAACGGCACTGACGTTTCGGTATGGCAAGGTAACATCAACTGGACAGGTCTGAAAAAGGACGGAACACAATTCGCTTTTATAAGACTTGGTTACAGAGGTACGTCGGCTTCGGGCGGCATTTACATTGATGACAAGTTTGAAACAAACATAAAGAATGCAACAGCGGCAGGCGTGCCTGTTGGCGTATACTTTTACTCGCAGGCGATAACCGAGGCTGAAGCAAAAGCCGAGGCGGAATACTGCATTTCAAAACTAAAGAAATACAAGATAGAGCTGCCTATAGTCATGGACTTTGAGTACAGCTGGGTAAACGGCGGTCTTGGCGGCAGACTTTACGATGCACATCTTTCCAAAGACAAGGCTACCAAGGTCATAAACTCATTTCTTGACACCTGCACGAATGCAGGCTATGAGGGTATGCTTTACGCAAACATGA
>CANRDG010000143.1 GCA_947629275.1 uncultured Clostridia bacterium
GTAGTGCCAGCCGTGCCTTGTATAACGCGAGATGAATTACCGTTTATAGCCGCCGTCAGATGCTCGGAAAGCCAGCTTTTTGCAGTGCCGGGTTCGCCTATGAGCAGCAGTGCGCGGTCGGTCACGAGCGTTGCAATAGCTATCTCTACAAGGCGTTCATGACCGATATATTTCGGCGTTATGTTGACATTTCCGACCTTGCCGCCGCATATGTATGTCTTTACCGAGCGCGGCGACATTCTCCACCCCTCCGGTATAGGGTCGGTCTCAGCTTTAATTAGCGCGTTTATTTCTTCCTCGAAAAGCTGTTCGGCGGGAAGTCTTAATATCGAATTGTCCATAAAATTCTCCTTATCTCAAATGTGAATTTACCCATTCTTCAAACTTATCAACGTCGAATTTTGCTTTCATCTTACCGCTGCGTATAAGTAAGATAACTTCCGCTGCCTCTTTGTATCGGTATTGTTGATCGCCGGGAGCGTGCAGAACAAAGTTTATAGGGTCAATTTTTTCATTCTTCTGCTGCCTTTTAAAATACTCAACAACCAGTCCCTCAATATTGTGCATACCGCATCTTTCCATCATCCACATATGCGTTGTTGCGCTCTTGTCGTTAAGCACTGTTTTAATATAGTGGTCTTTGACTTTTTCATACATTTTCTTATCGCTTTTGTCAAAGAGATATTCCAAAAACAGATCCGCTTGATACCAATCACAGTCGATAAGCATATCTATCCATTTTTCTCTTATTGGCTGGTTCAGCGGTATGTTGAACAATTCATGTGTTGACGGTTCTTTGTTGCGGCTGTCATACAGCTTGTAAGACAAAACATATTCGCCATTGACCAGATGTATATTTTTAAGCTGCGTTATAGCCGAACCCATCGCAACGCTTTTGTTTCTGTCGTTTTTATAATACTCTTTCGTTTCCAAGATACGCTTTTTGAGCAGCTTTGTGCAGTCGTCAGTACCTATAAGCATAGCATATATCTCCGCTTCGGCAAAACAGCGACTCGGAAATTTTTTAGCAAGCTCCAGCGTAAGATCGCAAATACCCTTGTCGCTCGTCATTGCAATGGTAGCTTTCAGTGCAATATCAACAAGGTCGAAAACAGACTGCCTTTTCTGCTCGTCCATCTTTTTATAGCAGACTCTTCTCAAAAAGTCCTCAACATCTTTGCCCGTCTTACCGCTGAATGCAACATAGTCTATGTGTACTCCGAAGCCGTCCGTCTTGTATTTTCCGCCGTCATTGTTGTCAAAAAGACGGTTGCCTATCTTCGCCGCAAGCCTGCTTGACCAGTCGGACCGACTGAACCGTAAATATTCCAGCGTTTCCTGCGGCTTGTCTTTTTCCATTTCCTCAAAGAAAGCCCTTGCCTTGTCGCAGTCCAACCGCGCCAAAGAGTAGAAAGCTTCGTCTTTTATTGCGCCTTTTTCGGTCTTTGTAAATTCAATGAGCCTGTCGGCGTTGCTGACATCGTGCCGCAAAGCGCGAACAAGAAGCTTTTTCACATTCTTTTCGGAAAGCGGTATGTTTTCAAGATAAAAATCATTTGCTTTTTCTTTCGCGATATTATCAATAAGCATAATGCGCTTTATCGTCTCTTTTTTGCCGTTAGGGTCAAAACCGTTTATAAGCAGCGGAAGCATATCCTCGCCCATGCCCTCAATTATATCGTAGGCAGTATCTGCAAGCTCAGAATACGAAGCCCCCAAGCATTTCACAAGCGCAGGCTTTACGCGGTAATCTTCAAAAAGCTCCGATTTTTCCTCCTTCGCGCTGTACACAATGTTGTATTGTCCTCCGCCCGAGCCTGTAAGGGCATTTATAAGCTCTGATAGCCTTGAATACGGCGCGTTTATTATCTTTGCGTTAAAATCGGTAACTTTCAGCTTTTCGGCTTTTCCTTCAACATCGACTTTCGCAAGCGTCGTCATTACAGAATCCGTCAGCGAAAGCGCATCCAGCAGCGTTCCTGCCGCGTCCTCGCAATTGCCCGAAATAAGTTTTTCTGAAAGCTCGTATATCTTCCCGAAAACAGGAGAAGCATTTTTAAGCGGTGCGAACGCCTCAACAGCCCTTTTTAGCCTGAAATTTTCCGAAATGAGGTCTGCTCCTGCAATAGCCGCCGAACGCAGCTGTGCGCGAAGTTCTGTGATAGTTGATATATCCATATGTAACACCTCCGTCAGTAAAGCAGTCTTACAACATTATTTGAGCCGTCGGGTATTATGCTCATAGGCTGCGCGCATATCCTGTTTTCAGAAGGGTCATAGTGAAAACCGCACAACATAACGCCGTTTTCAAGCACTTTCCCGTCGGGCAGCGTTTGCAGACGCTCGGTCATTTTCTGCGTATCGTCAATATCTTTAAGCTCTACTGTATCGCCGCCCTTTGAAAGAAGAACCGTTTTTTCGCCTATCTTTTCTATTTCAGAAAAAGCGATAAGTTTATATATCACAGGACTTGACATAGCGTTTTGCAGAAAGTTCTTTATGCCCTTGATCTCCGCATTTACGGTGTTCGCCGCATACGAGCGCAGCTTGTCAAAGTCGCCGTCCGTAAGCTCCGAAAAACTTGCACTGTCCCAGCGCACCCTTACATTGCCGTCACCCGGGTACACAGACATCGACGGCACCTGCACGATCCCGAAGACAGAATCGTCCGCTTTTACATATTTAAGAGATTTGAGCGGACGGAAGTTCTTTGTCATATAGATGCTTCCGCTGTTAAGTTCTATCCATATGCCGCTGTCTATAAATTCTTTTCTCGCATCGTCAAAACTTGCAGAAAACGAAAGCTGTGTCAGCCGCGCATCTTTTACGCACTTACCTATAGCCTCAAGCTCGGTGAGTTTCCAGTTGCCGCCAAGTTCCTCGTAAAGCTGTGTATCATCAGCCGCAGGGTCATCACTTTCAAGCTTTTGCGTTATGTACTTCCTCGATTTCTTAATAAGCGAATTCAGCTTTTCAAGAGTGTCTATAGCGCAGTCATAATGCGTTTCAAGGCTGTCTTTCTGATACGCGGTTATCTCGATGATAAGGCGGTTGAACAGGCGCTGTATACCTATAAGATAGTAGTCGCCAAACTGCTTTGAAAGCTGCTGATAATTTGAAAGCGAAGCGCCGCCCATAGTTCCCAAGCCTGCCGACAGGAGCTCTTTTATCGCCTTTTCGCAAAGGTCAATGCCCTCCAGCTGTTTTTGCAGCTTTTTCTTCTTTGCAGAGTTTGCCGATTTCTTCGCGGCAGCCTTTTTCTTTTCTGCCTTTTCGGCATCTTCGGGAGCTGTGTTCTCTGCTTTTTCCGCCCTTGCGGCAAGTCTTGCACGTTTTGTCAGTATGTCTTCCGGTATCTCGCAGACCTCGAAGTCCTTGTCAGATATCATTTCATACATAAGAGCCAGCGAGTGTTTGCAGGGAAATTGTCTGCTCGGACAAGAACAGCGAAAAACAGGGTGGCTTTCGTCTATGTAATCTGCCGATGTGATGTAAGGATTTTTTCCGCTGCCCTTGCATTCTCCCATAAAAAACGTGCCGTCTTCCGAGCGGTAACGCTTTATAAATCCGCCGCCCGATGAGATCTTTTTCCCGTTTGAAGCGGCAGCAGCATTTGGCGCTAAGGACAAGATCAGTTGTTCGGTAATATTTTTCATCGTAAAACTCCTTTCGTTTTCGTGTAACATTATTCTAAATTATATTATATCACAAGGAAAAGTAAAAGTCTATATGTAATACAAAAAAGAGGCACATCAATCTGTGCCCCGAAAGAGGTTTGAATAGAAATTTATCTGAATAAACTTGCCGATAAACTAGAATTTATCTAATCCCTTATCTGTGTTATCATATATGCAGCATAATCATGAGCATTATTTTCATTCCATTCTGTTGATTTATTGTATAAATATTCATCTAGTGCCTGTAATATTAAATTATGATACTTTTCAGGGACATTGCATATTCCCCATTTACCGCCCTCCTGCTTTGACAGGATAAGTTCTTCTTTTTTGTATGCTAATACTCTGCATAAGTTCAGAATAATGTATGTGGAATCATTCATTATTTCGGTTTCAGCATCTTCAATATCACTAAAAATACTATCAAAGTAATCTTCTTTGCTGACTTCTCCAAAGACATCTTTTATATCTTTTCCATAAAGACATTTTCCTCTGTGATAAATAATAGTAAAATGGGCTGCCAGATCTTTATCTGTTCCTTTCATTTTATCAATATAATCTAAAGGTTCGGTTTTATACCATTCTAAATGTGCAATAGAAAAGTGCAATTCAAAAGGTGTCGGATAAACAAACGGATCGCATACATCTCTTTTAACAATGCTTAGTTCGATTCCTTTTGGAGGAGCATATGTATTTAATTCTACAACCATATCCATGAAACGATGTTTTATGTTGTTTGGAATAACCTCCTTTACTACAACTAACAAATCAATATCACTTTTTTTCTCATTATAGCACCCCATAACAGCAGAGCCATGAAGATAGATCCCAACAAGATTATTTCCCAATATTTTTTGACTTTGAGTGACAAAACTATTAAGCAAATCATTTAAAGCATTCATATCTGACGTCTCCTCTAAAACATTTACCATAGCGGTCAATACTAAATTGCCGAGCAGTTTATCCGTTAAAATTACTATACCATAAAAGTGTAAACGTTATGGTACAATATTCGCTATTTATATTCACGAGAACAAAAACGGGGTACATCACTTTGTACCCCGAAAACAGGTGCAGCTTTATCAGAACCAAAACGAGTTTGTAGCGCCGCTTATCCGTCGTGAGTGCGTTTACAAACGAACAGGATAAGCAAGCGAGACTCGTTTTGGAGAGGAGGAGAGATGGAGTGAGTGAGAGGTGACTTTTCCACACGTATAAAAGAAAAGGCGCCGCGAATGATACGGAATCCGCGACGACATGGTGCGGGTAACAGGACGTTGCCCCACAGGTTCAATTCCTGTACCGCAAAACAGCACAAAAATAACAATACCTCTCGATTGCCTCGAGATATTGCCATTTTTGTGGTGCGG
>CANRDG010000144.1 GCA_947629275.1 uncultured Clostridia bacterium
GTGTATGCCTATGGTGTTCTACTGGCTGTATCTGGCTTACCAGTATATTTCAAGCTTCATCTATGCGAATATATAAAAATCGCAAAATAAAAAGGCTCATTTGTGTGAGCCTTTTTAATATGCTTTTTACCAGTATGTCACAAATTCCTGTACCCAGTACCATCCGTATTTCGTATTGCTGACGTAACAAACTCCTATGCCTATGTGTGTGAATTTTCCAACCGGCGTGCCATCATCGTGCAGTTTGTCAGCACCGCCAAGTATGTTTGTAAGGTGGTTACTTGATGCTTCCAAGCTTGCGACTACCCTGTCAGGTGTGCTTTGTCCGTAGGCTAAGTTCTCGCCTCTCGACTCCCACGAATACTCACCAAGGTACTGATTGTACATTTTTTTCATGGTTTTGCTGTCAAGGTGTGTTGGCTCCGCCTCGCGTGAGTTCTGTTCAGCCCTTATCATGGCTATTTCAGTAAGCTTCTCGTCCAGTATCAAAGGACCCAGACCATGCTTTTTCCTTACTTCGTTCGTGTATTTCAATACTTCGTTTATTTTTTGCTGTACATCACTGTCATATTTTGAAAGCCAGTTGTCGTTCGGTTTCGGCGCAGCCGTAGTTACAGGCTTGGGCGTGGTGGTCTTCGGCTTGGGGGTAGTAGTCTTAGGCTTAGGAGTTGTAGTCTTTGGCTTAGTCGTAGTTGCTTTTGTGGTGGTAGTCGTTGCAGCTGTTGTAGTGGTAGTGGTGGTCTTCGGTTTTGTAAGAGCCGTAGACTTTACATAACCGCTCATTCCGCCTGCCGATACCTGATACCAGCCGTTGTCAGCGCTTCCAGTAACGGTAACTTCCATTCCGCTCGGCAAAAGTGACATTACTTTTGATGATGTGTCATCAGAGCTGTAAAACGGCGTGCTTGAAATGGTCTGCATCTTTGAGCCTACAGCAGGTGTGCCGTTTTCACTGCCCGATACCGTGTTTCCCGAACCTTCTGTCGAACCGTTTCCCGAACCGTCGCTTCCCGCAGTCGGCGAAGTCGTGCCTATTCCCGAAATGCCCGATATATCCGAGCCCCCGTCAGGCGATCTTTCGGTTATTATAGTGGTAACAGGTGCGCCGTTTTCATCGGTGACAACGTTTCCGTCGCTGTCAAGTTCTACAGCTATCAAAGTAGTGCCGCCCGAAGTTTCATCGCCCGAAGGCTGAGCGGCTGCCGCTGTGGTCGTCTCACTGCCGGCAACGGAATCATCGCCTGTCGGGGCGCCGCTGTTTACCGTAGGGGCAGGGGGCAATGTAACATAATATTCGCCGCCGCTGACATTCAGACAGCCCGTAAGCGTAATTGCCGCAGCAGCCACAGATATAAGAACTACCCGAGTTTTTCTCATATATATCTACCTCTTGAAAATCAATATAATAATTCATTATAATTATTATATATTAAATCTTTCGGTGTGTCAATAAGGATATGTGTATATTCGGTAAAAAATCAATGTTTGCAGTTAATGATTTAACTATTTTAGTCTTCCTTTTCAACGAAGCCCTGTGTTGCGGTGTCGTCTTTTTCAAGCTTGAAAGTTATCTTAAAGTTCGTCGTGCCGCCTTTCGGGTCTATCCTTACAACGTCAGCAGTCACCTCGTCGCCGGGCTTCATACCTGAAACGGCAGCCATAGTCTCGCTCAGGCTGGTAACTTTTTTGCCGTTTATGTGCGTAATGAAATCCCCAACCAAAAGCTCGGTATTGCTTATGTCGCAGTTTTCGTCAATGCTTGCAATGTACAGCCCTGCACACGGATATCCGTAACTGTCCGCCGCCAATTCGTCAACGCCTACAAAGCTTATGCCTATGCGAACTCTGTTCTGTATACTGCCAAATTCCATAAGCTCTTCAATTATCGGTTTTGCGGCTTTTGTGGAAATGGCAAAACCTATGCCGTCATAATACGTCGCTGAAAGTTTTGACGAGATGATGCCTACCACCTGTCCCCACATATTGAACAGCGCGCCGCCCGAGTTTCCGGGGTTTATAGCGGCATCTATCTGTATACATTCCATTTCAAGATTTTCTATATCCGTTCTTATCTCTCTGCCTACAGCCGAAACAACGCCCTTTGTTATAGAGCCGTAAAGTCCAGCAGGGCTGCCTATAGCAACAACGTCCTCACCGGGAGAAACGCTGTCGGAATCTGCAAACACCGCAGGTGAAAGACCTTTTGCTTCTATCTTCAGAACAGCAATATCAGTTTTGGGGTCGCTGCCTACCACCCTTGCGGCATACGGCGTGTCGTCATGCAGTATCACCTTTATAAGAAGCGGCGAATTGTCAACAACGTGCGCGTTGGTAACGATATAGCCGTCCTCCGATATGATTATTCCAGAACCCTGCGCAGAGCCGCCGATCACGGTCATCGGCGTAACGTCATAATACACCACGACCGATACCACCGACGGTGAGAGCGCTTTGGCAAGCCCCTCGGTAGTGTACCTTCCGCTGCCGTCGGGCATATAATAGCTTTCGTCAAGCTTTGGCGGCTCATAAAGGGGCAGCGTAAAGCTTATCCTGTCGCCCACGCGATTTATTACGCTTGAGATCCATCCCTTGCCGAGCATCATCGTTGTCATAAAAAACAGTATCAGCACCGACAGGAAAGCAATGCACACAGTCTTTAAAAAACCCGAAACGCGCGCCTGCCTTTTGTATGATGCCTCCATCACCGAACCCCAGAATATGTCGTCAAAATCGCCTTTTCTGCCGATAGCTTTTTCGGGAGCTTCAGCGCTTTCAGCATTTTCCCGTATATCCTCTGCAGTTTCGTTTTCTGAGCTTTCTGGCATACTTTCAGCCGTGTAGCGTTTTTCTATATCCTGTAAATTCTTTTCAAAAAGATCCACTGCCTGTCACCTCTTTGTGCTGCCGTCGCTTTCTTGCGGCTTGCTGGGAAGCGTAAACACAAACTCCGTGTACTCACCCTTAACGCTCCTTACCATGATCTTGCCGCCGTGCAGCTTGATTATGCTTCTAACTATGTTAAGACCAAGACCAACGCCGCTCTGATCTTTGCCGCGCGATTCGTCCGTCTTGTAAAATCTGTCGAACACCTGCGGCAGTTCCTCTTGTGTGAGACCCTCGCCGCTGTTTTTAATAGATACCGCTGTCATGTTGTCGTGCGTGTCGAACCCGAACTCGATGTAACCGTTCTTGTCAACGAATTTTATCGCGTTTTCCAAAAGGTTGTATATCACCTGATGTATAAGGTCGTTGTCGGCATATACTATCACCCTGTCAACGTCAAGACCGCGAACATCTATGTTCTTTTCTTCCAGCCTGCTCTCAAATGTCACAAGCGTGTCAACAATCGGTTCTATCAGGCTGAACTGTGCGCATTTGAGTTCCACCGTTCCCGATTCTATCTTTGCCAGATTGAGCATACTTCTTACGAGCCGCGTAAGTCTCTGTACTTCTGTAGATATTATTCTCAGGTACTTCTTCTCCTCGCTCTGTGGTATAGTACCGTCAAGTATGCCGTCAACAAAGCCGCCGATAGACGTCATCGGCGTTCTCAGTTCGTGCGAAACATTCGCAACAAAGCTGCTCCTCATCTTGTCGTAGTTGTTAAGAGATACAGCCATGTCGTTGAAAGCTTTGCCCAAAATGTCAAACTCCGTCGTATCATATTCGGGCAGCCGCTGTGTAAAATCGCCCCTGCCTATCAGCGTGGCAGTTTCGGCAAGCTCCGTAATAGGCGTAGTAAGCTGCTTTGTAGCAATGTATACTATTATAAGCACTATGGCAAGTACCAGTATCATAGATATCAAAAAAATCTGCATTATGTTCCAGATGTAGCTGTCCTGCTCCGTCAGCGATATAGTTGCGAACAGATAAAACGGCTCGCTGCCTATTTCGAACTCTATCCCCGAAACGTGCCTTTCAGACGGCAAAAAGCCCTCCATGTCAGAAGAAAAATACGTCGCGCTCATCTTCATATCATCAAGCACGGTTTCCGGCACAATGCCCTCCGGCTGCATACCTGTAAATACTACAGTAACGCCGTCTTCGTCCGTCAAAAAAAGCTCTCCGCCTATCGACTGTGCATGGCTTTTCAGTATGTCCTCCACAGCTTCGCCGCTTATTATCTCATCAAGCGGCGCTTGCGTGCCGTCGGCAGCTTCCGCAATTTCCTCCGCAGCATTTGAAACGTTGGAGATCAGCAGATTGCGCTTTTCGCCAGAAAAATACTGTGAAGAAACAAGCAGTAATACTGCTCCTAAGCATATAAAGCTTATTAGTATTACTGCCGCACATATTATGAAGTATTTAAAAAATATGCTTTTGGTGTCGCGCATTATTCTTCGTCAGCCTCAAATTTGTATCCTACGCCCCATACAGTTTTCAAAGCCCATTTGTCCGAAACGCCTTCCAGCTTTTCACGAAGCCTCTTAACGTGTACGTCTATCGTTCTTGAATCGCCGTAGTATTCAAAGCCCCATACTTCGTCCAGCAGCTGGTCGCGCGTGTAAACTCTGTTGGGATTTGAAGCCAAGTGGAACAAAAGCTCCAGCTCTTTCGGCGGCGTATCTAGTATCTTGCCGTCAACTTTCAGCTCGTATCTCGTCATGTTGACGACCAACTTGTCATAGCGCACTTCCTTTACTTCCGTCTCGGAAGATACCTGCCCTACACGTCTTGTAACGGCTTTGATACGCGCAATTACTTCCTTTGTGTCAAACGGCTTGACAATATAGTCGTCAGCTCCAAGTTCAAGCCCCAGCACCTTGTCAAAAGTCTCGCCCTTTGCGGTTATCATTATTATAGGAACGTTTGACTTTTTGCGTATCTCTCTGCACACCTGCCAGCCGTCAAGACCGGGCAGCATAATGTCGAGCAGAACAATATCGGGTTTCAGCGCGTTGAACTTTACCACCGCTTCTTCGCCGTCGTGAGAAAGTATAACGCTGTAGCCGTCCTTTTCCAGATAAAGCCTTAAAAGCTCACAAATATTCTTGTCGTCATCGACTACCAGCACCTTGCCGAGAGCCAT
>CANRDG010000145.1 GCA_947629275.1 uncultured Clostridia bacterium
AAAAACGCCTTTAACTTATGTTAAGGGCGTTTTTACACGTTCTCAGCTTAATGGCTTCTAACGTGCCGAAGAACCATCTGCGAGGCTTCCTCCGATTTACTATTCACTAGGTTATTCAAGCGCTTATAACTAAAAGACCTCAACAGGTATTTTTTATTGCCGTTTGTGTGGCTTTTCACTCTCAACGGCAGAATATTCTTCCGGTTTGTTTCCTTGGGGAGGCTATGTGGGATGAGGAAAGCGCAGTTGGTGTGTGGATTGGCGGTGCGGTTGGGACAAGCAAGGTAAGAGATGCGGATACAGTTGGAAGGCGAAATATTCTACCAACGGCATTGATGGGGCTTGTGAAAGTGAAGTGAGGCAGGTGCGGTGGGTGTAAGATCGTGGCTCTGAGCGATGTGAGGGTGTTAAGGCGAGGGCAGCATTATATGCTAAGAAATATCCGAATGTAAGCGGTGAACGCGGTTACTGAAAAGTTGTGAAATTCGCGCGCAAGGTATGCGCCGCCGAACGTTTATGGCGGCAAGGGATTTTTTCAGGGTGGCTTGGAGGCTAAAGCCGACACGACACTGCGTAAGTGCAAATTTTCGATAGGCAAAAAAGCCGGTCATACCGAAAGTATGCGCTGCCGAGCGTTTGCGGTGCCGAAAAAAGAATTGCCTCTTGTTTCAAATTGTGGCGAAGTAGTTTAACTTTTTTATAATCAATTTTCCATAGTTTGTTTACCAAAATTTACTTCGGATATGCTATATTAAACCGTGGGCAGGCATACTTTTGCATTTTGGGGATCACTAAGGAGATGATAACGATGGCGGCAGGGACGACGGTAATGAAATATTATTTCTGTGCATTGCCATATTTCTGATCTTTGCGTTGGTATTTCTTCTGGTATCAGATCATTTTGTTGACTATGATTCTGACATTTGGTTTCAGGAGGATTCGCCTTATGGCAGGTATAGTTTAACTGCTTTTTTCCCCGACGAAATATCTATATTCGGACCTACAGATGTGCATTTTCTGGTCTACGATCACGGGAAAAGCTCCGGTGATGATAATTACAAGCTGGAATGGCATGAAGATCATGTTGAAATAACTGTAATACATCATGGCGGCGGCGATAAATATGACGGAAAGTCAAACAGCGCGCGGATATATTGGGAAGACAATTGACATTCGGCTGCGCAAGCCGGTCTTACAAAGGCAAAACCTTTAGAAGATCGGCTTTTTTCGTTATGGTGATACAAAGTTACATCATTGTATTGGATATTTCAGCCTATTCAATACTGTTTAGCGCGAGGCGTTTTTTGTGCAGGATAACAGAAGGCACTGCGCCGAATGACAGCACTGCGAAAGCTATCGTGGCTACGGTCGCCAAAACGTTGTTCATGCCGATGACAAAGCCCAACTCGTTTGCAAAAGAATTTGCTATGCCGAATTTCAGCACGGCCGCGGCGAGAGCAAGTGCGGCTATTGAAGACACAAGCGCGGTAAGGCAGCTTATCAGAAGGCAGTCAGACGATGTTGCACCGTTTATGTAAAGCACCCTGAATTTCTTCATCTGCCGCGCGCTTATCATAGCCGACGAGCACACCACGCCGACGATTATCACCACCAGTATGCAAGCCACTATCGGCAGCATTTTGTAAAAATCCTCGCTGCGGTAAATTTGCCCTTTTCTTCTGATCTGCTCAAAGCTTATCAGCCAGCCGGGTTCGTCGCAGTCGGCGGCGGTGAGGACTTGCTCGTTGTATGCTTTATCACTTTGTGAAAGCGGCTCGTCAAAAGCTATCAGCATTTTTCCGCTGCGGTAAAGCATTGTACTACCGTTTTCTATACTTTCTTTAAGCAGCGAAAAAGGCGCGATAATTTCGGTGTATTCCATGTACTGTGTATCTTCGCTGTCGAAATCTTTTGAAAAAGAGTACGCCTGATAGAGCTGCTCAACGCTCATTTCGGCATCTATCAGAGAGTAGTCGGGCAGGTATGTTTTATCTGTCAGCACGCCCGAAATTTTCAGCTTTACGCCATCTATATTTATTTCATCGCCAGCTTTAAGACCTATGTTGTTTTTAGTCACAAGGCAGGCGTTTTTGCTGTGTTTGCCCTCATCAAGAGGCAGCGCAAGGGAATTAAAGACTGTGTCATCTATTACCCTGATGTTTATCCCCCTATCTTCAAGAGTACCATGATAAAAGCAATACAATTTATAACTGCCTTTCATCTGCGAGAGCGTTTCCTGCAAGATATCATCGTTGGTTTTTATGGTATCGCCGTTTTCATCGCAAATGCCGCCCGATGCATACGGCTGCATAAAATAATAGCCGTCGTGCGAGATGATCTTTTCATACGGAGCGTAAAGAACGTCGCGGCTGTTGAGGTTCGCAATAAGTATATTTTCAGCCAAAATCAAAAATGCAAGCTGCAATATCATCAGTATGTAAATGCCTACGTGTTTCGCGAAAAACAGCAGGCTGTATTTTATGTATGCAAAAATTTTCATAGCCGCTTCCTTTCTTCTGCAATAGGTGTACGAGCGTATTTAATTGTACTGCAAGACATAACCGCTAAAGTAATTATAGCATACGCACAAAGCACGCACACGTACAGTTTTGCGTTATACACGCCGTCGATATTCGGATAAAACGAGATCAGAATATTTTTCAGCAGGTATTCAAAAATAAGGTATGCCACCGCAAAACCTGCCGCCATATACAGTGCCGCTTCAGCAATGCACACCGCAAAGCAATGGCAGGCTCTCGCGCCGCAAATTTTATATATCGCAAACTGCTTTCGCCTGCTGCCGTTTATATAGCTGTAGCAAATGCCGCAGTTGAGCGCCGCAATAACCAGCATTACCGCCGAAAGCGCGACCTGCGTGTTGTTCATCTGCACATCTAAAAGCTTCAGATTTTCGGGCTCGGCTATATTTATCGGGTCAAAAAGCATTGTAATTCTGTCGGTAATGGCTTTGCATTCTTTGTAGGTCGGCTGATGTTCGAGTTCTATCTGAATGTTGCACGGCACAACGCTCGGCGGCGTGTTATCACCCGTGGGAAAGCATATTGCAGAAGTCTCCGACGGCGCTGCGATACGGTAATTCGTGCCGTCTATATTTATGTTATCGCCCGTATTATAGCCGTCCAAAGTGGCGACTATATCATACGGCTGATAGTCGCTGCCTGTAATACCACTATAAAAAACGCTGACTGAAAGATACTTGTCCCCTAGCTTTATCTGCCCGTGGACTAAGATATTTGCTTTGTTGTTTTCAAACAGTTCTCTTATACTTTCAAGACCCTTTTGAAATTCGTCGTAGTGCATACCGCCGCCGAACTTCTCCTCATTGCTCACCGAGTCGTCATACACATTTATAAATTCTGCGTAAATACATCTGTTTTCAAACGACGCTTCTTTGTATTTTGTGAAAGCGTTGAAAATAAGTCCGCAGCACAAAAACACGCAAATCAGCGATATAATTTGCGTGAGCAGTATGAGCAAATAAATGTACGGTTTCGACCTTAAAGAATTTTTTACGGTATACCAAAGCTGTAAAAACATTGCCGCACCTCCCGATCGTTTTTATGATTTTATTATAATACTGCAATTTGGCGCGGTCAACAAAATTTGAATTTTTTAAGAATGATTTAAGAGAAAAATAAGCTGTGATACAAAAATGTTGACAGGAAAATTATTTTATGCTATAGCATTATAAACGAACCCTTTCACAACATAATGCAGGGAAGTGTAGTGGTGATAAAATGTTTAAAATAGTCTTCTCCGACGACATTCTTAATGGTAAGCTGATCTATAGAAAAAAGGAGTATTCTTTTGACACCACGCCTCGCCTGTTATCAATATGGCATTGTTGATAGATTTTTTTGAAGTTGATATCGGCGGCGATCGCTTTATGCGGTCGCCGTGTTTTATGATGATGTTCAAAGTGGATATGAGCGGGCTGATCAAGAAACTGTATATATTATACAAATTAGGAGCGTGTAATTTGTGTATTCATACAAAAAGCAAAAACTTTGAAAAACCGTGTAACATTTTGCCGCTTCGGTGTGTACCTATTTACAGAAACATAAATTTTAAAGGGGGAATGTGCCATGATAAGGCAAACATTTTACACAATTAAAAATTCGCTGAGGGAGAAGCCGTTTCTGTACGCTTTGATACTGATAACGCAAACGGTCTCGGTGCTGTGCGTGTTCTTTTGCTATGGGCTGGTGTACAACGCGTTTTCAAACTATAAAAATGCCGATACCGAGTCCAGATGTTTCACAGCCGAATTTATTGACTACTCTGAAAATGCGCCAACATATGATGAACAAGTGAAGCAGCTGCAACAGGTCATGAACTACGACGTGTTCAAAAAGAACATGGCTCAGATTTTCGAGCTGCTGAAAACCAACCGCTATGACATCAACGTTTATGGATATATAACGATAGACGGCAAGTCGTACCGTGGCGGTGCATATTTTTATACGTGGGATAATATACCGGAAAAACCGTTTGAAATACGCGCAAGCGTTGACGGTTACGAGGTCGGCGACGAAATAGTTATAGACGGCAATACATACTTTATTCATGCCCCCGGCGAAGCAAATGACATCAGCTTTCACCATGGCGAAAATGCACCGACAAGCTTTACGGTCACAGACTTTCTTATAGAAATGGAACGCCAGCCAACGGCTCTCGAAGCCAAAGATCTTTCAGATAAGGTGCAGGAGCTTTTCCCTCCCATATATTATCTGAATGAGCCCGATATCCCGGAGCTTTTAGAGATACAGCTCACCAACACGCAGATAATTTTGTCGGCGGTTATAATGGTGATAGCCGCGCTGAACTGCTCGCTTTGTTACAACTACATAAACCAGAAACGTCGTCAACAGTTTGCAATATTCCGCCTTTGCGGCGCAAGAGGCTATCACAATTTTGCTGTATGCATGGCAGAAGTAATTCTGTATATGCTTGTCGGCAGCGGTATAGCGTATTTACTGTTTAAGTACGCGCTGTCGCACTG
>CANRDG010000146.1 GCA_947629275.1 uncultured Clostridia bacterium
AACACAGAAGTTAAGCTCATCCTCGCCTACGATACTCTGCGGGCGACCGCTTGGGAAAATCGGTATCGCCGACATATGCACCATTAGCTCAGTTGGTAGAGCAACTGACTCTTAATCAGTGGGTCCACGGTTCGAGTCCGTGATGGTGCACCATTTTGGCCCGTTGGTCAAGAGGTTAAGACTCCAGCCTCTCACGCTGGCATCACCAGTTCGATTCTGGTACGGGTCACCACTTGACTGCACGAGACCATGTGCAGTCTTTTGTTTGGACCATTAGCTCAGTTGGTCAGAGCGTCCGGCTCATAACCGGCAGGTCCAGGGTTCGAGTCCCCGATGGTCCACCAGGAACGCCTTTAACTAGTGTTAAAGGCTCAGTGAATAGTGAATAGTGAATAGTTTATAGATAATAGTTGTCCGTAAGGAAGGCGTTTCTGTACTATTCGTTATTCGCTATTCACTTTTCATTATTCATTAAATATTATACCATTTCTCAGTATAAATTTTGCTCATTATGAAGAAATATTATGCCGGCTATCTGTCGGCTGATTTTCTTTTAGTGCTGAAATTTCTTATCTTGTTACCTGATTTTCGTTAATAGTTACATAAACTATGTACAGAAATAAATTTAAGACGACTCCTGACAAGTTGCATATTTCCGCGGACATTCACATAAAAATTATTAGCTTAATAAATGTTTGTGAATGGAGAATGTGTATGAAAAATGTTGGAGATATGAG
Source organism: uncultured Clostridia bacterium (assembly GCA_947629275.1). Classification (GTDB taxonomy): domain Bacteria; phylum Bacillota; class Clostridia; order Oscillospirales; family Ruminococcaceae; genus UBA7477. Next base: position 738 of record CANRDG010000146.1, read on the forward strand.
AGATATGAAAAAGCTTTACAGAAAGCTCAGACAGTTTGCAGTCTTAACAGCCGTTGTTGCGCTTATAGTCGTCGCGTTTTCGTTGATTTCGGGCGGCAATAGCGCTGTCAGGAGCGATGCCGAAAGCGCAGCCTATGACCTGCCCGTAGTCATTCTTGACCCCGGTCATGGCGGTATGGACGGCGGCTGCGTTGCGGTGAACGGCGTACCTGAAAAAGGCATAAACCTGACGATTGCCACCGAGGTTCGCGATATTCTGTCCTCGCTCGGATATCAGGTAGTTATGACGCGCGACAGAGATATTTCTATCCACGACAGCGGTGTAGAGGGCGTCGGCAATCAGAAAAAGTCAGATATGGATAACCGACTTGCTATCATAAATTCGTATGAAAAAGCCGTCGCGGTGTCTATTCATCAAAACCAGTTTACCGACCCAAAGTTCAGCGGCGCGCAGATGTTCTATTCAAATTCAGACCCTTTGAGCGCGCGATTTGCACAGATAATGCAGGAAAAATTTGTCGCGAATATCCAGCCTGAAAACACGCGCGAAGTCAAGCAGGTAGGCGACGAGCTGTTTTTGCTCTATTACTCAAACTGCCCCATGATAATGTCCGAGTGCGGCTTTCTTTCCAATCCCGAGGAGAGCGACAAGCTGCAAAACGAGCAGTATCAGAAGCAGGTGGCGTTCACAATTGCAATGGGTATAGTTGACTTTATAAATGAAAACTATCAGGCGTAAAAATTTTTAGGAATGTAAAAAAGGCAGGCGGTCATTTATGGCAAAGGTGAGAAGCGTTTATATTTGCAGAGAATGTGGCTACGAGAGCGCAAAATGGAACGGCAAATGTCCCGAGTGCGGTCAGTGGAACACATTTGAAGAAAGTGAGGCAGCCCCCGTAAAAGCGGCCTCTTCAAAGAGCAGAAGTACCGCCGTTTATTCAAGCGACAGTATTCTTTCATTAGACCGTATCGACAGCGACTACCACGAAACGCGTTATTCTACAGGTCTTACGGAGCTTGACAGAGTTCTGGGCGGAGGTCTTGTAAAGGGCAGTTTAGTGCTTTTGGGCGGTGAGCCTGGAATAGGCAAGTCCACGCTGCTTTTGCAGATATGCAAGCACCTCGGCAAGAATAAGACCGTTCTGTATGTTTCGGGCGAGGAATCCGCGCGGCAGATAAAGCTTCGTGCCGACCGACTTGGCGTTAAAGATGTTTCTCTCGGTATACTTGCCAAAAACGATGCCGAAGCCATCTGCACCACTATTGAAAAAGAAAAGCCCGATGTTGCTATTATAGATTCTATCCAGACTATGTCAATAGCAGGCATAAATTCTTCGCAGGGAAGTATATCTCAGGTGCGCGAGTGTACGAACCTGTTCATGCATACTGCCAAAAATATGGAAATACCCGTGTTTATAGTCGGTCATGTCAATAAAGACGGCGCTATCGCAGGGCCAAAGGTAATGGAGCATATCGTTGATGCCGTGCTGTATTTTGAAGGGCAGCAGAATATGTCTTACAGAATACTTCGCGCTGAGAAAAACCGTTTCGGCTCTACCAACGAGATAGGCGTTTTTGAAATGAATGACGACGGTCTCTCGCAGGTCGCAAATCCCTCTGAAATGCTTCTTGCAGGCAGACCGTGGAATGTTTCCGGTAACTGTGTCGCTTGCGTTATCGAGGGTACAAGACCCATTCTTGCAGAAGTTCAGGCTCTCGTTGCAAAAAGCGCGTTTTCAGCGCCGCGGCGTACAAGTTCGGGCTTTGATTACAATAGGCTGTATCTCATTCTTGCCGTGCTTGAAAAGCGCTGCGGACTGTTTTTCGGCGGTCTTGACGTTTATATAAACATCGTCGGAGGTCTGTGGCTCGACGACCCCTCTGCCGACCTGCCAATTGCTATGGCTCTGTATTCTTCCGTTACCGATAAAATGATAAGCGATAAAATAACCGCGTTCGGTGAAATAGGTCTCGGCGGCGAGGTTCGCTCGGCTTCGTATATAAAGCAGAGAATAGCGGAGGCTGAAAGGCTCGGCTTTGAAAAATGTATCGTGCCGTCGCAGTCGCTTAAAAATATAGATACCAAAAAATTCGGCGTAAAAGTCATAGGTGTCAGCAATATTAAACAAGCTTTTGCAGAGATATAATATTAAAAAAGAGCTTCATTTTCAGAAGCTCTTTTTGATTTACTTTTCTTTGCCGCCCCTTGCCATTGCAACTATCACAGCCGCTGCTATTCCTGCGATCACAATAGCCGCCAGCATTACAACAAGCAGCGTGGTGTTGCTGTTTTTTTCTTTTTCCTGCGGCTTACTGCTTGCGGAGCTTTCAACTGCGCTCTCACTGCTCTCTGAGCTGTCGCTTTCTGACATATCGTAGCCGATGACCTTTGTTCCGCTGTCAACAATAAGCGGCGGTTCATCGCCCGACATACCGTCAAAATTTTTCATGCCGTCGATAATTCCTTGAAACGGCGATATATCAAGCTGCGCTATCATGTTTCCGCTGCAATGGAGTCTATCTATCATCGGGCAGTTTGTAATATCAAGCTTTATAAGCCTGTTGTTTGCGCATTCTAAAGCGAACAGCATATCGCAGTTTTCTATTTTTAAGCTTACCAAAACATTATCGCAGCAGACTACAGCCATTAAATTCGGAGCATTTTTAATTTCCAGTTTAGCAAGTTTTGGATTGCCACGTACATCACATACTGTAAGGGCAGGAAAGTCAACAATCGAAAACTCGGTCAGATCGCTTCCGAATATGTAACAGCCATCTAAACTGGGTGCGTTTTTAATTTCCAGTTTTGCGAGTTTTTCATTATCGGTAAGAAAACAACTTACAAGAGCAGGGCAGTCAACAAGCGATAGTTCGGTAAGATCGGAACGGTCTATACTGAGGGTTTCCATAGCCGACATATCGCCAAGTACGAGACCGCTTACATTTTCGCAGCCAAAAACAATTTTAGTCAGCGCTTCAATGCCGCTGATATCTGCATTTATAACATTACGGCTTAAAATTTTGATAACCTTCAGTTTTTTCAGATAATTTATTCCTGTCAAGTCAAGCTGCTGCGTTATAAGGTTGTCATCTTCATCATATACACTGTCTTCAATTAGCAATTCTTCTGCATTTTCTATCTCTTGCGCCGAAAGCGCGCCGTTTTTGTCGGTGTCATAATTTTCGCTTATGTAGCCTCTGAATGCCTCGTCAGGGAAGTTTGTTTCATCAATAGCTATATCTTCAGCCGCACTTGCCGAAAATGCCGTGAACGCCGCAGCCGCCGCCGCAACGCAGGTAAGCACTATGAACTTTGCTTTTTTCATTTTTATCTCTCCTGGCTTATTTGCTGTCTTTGCCGCCCCTTGCCATTGTAATTATCACAGCCGCCGCAATTCCTGCAATTACAATAGCCGCCAGCATCACAACAAGCATCGTAGTGTTGCTGTCTGTTTTCTTTTCCTGTATCTGACTGCTTGCGGTGCTTTCGGGGGTGCTTTCTACGCTATCCGAACTTTCGTCCGCGGTCATATCATAGCCTATAACTTTTGTGCTGCTGTCAACAGTAAGCGGCGGTTCATCGCCCGACATACCGTCATAATTTTTCAAACCTTCAATAATATTATTAAACGGAGTTATATCAAGCTCGGCGATCATGTTTTTGCTGCAATCTATGAGCGCCAGCAAAGGGCAGCTTGTAATATCAAGTTTTGTAAGTCTGTTGTTTGAGCAACGCAGGAAAAACATTCCCGGGCAGTTATCTGTTTTCAGACTTACCAAAGCGTTATCGCGGCAGTCTATAGCTATTAATTTCGGCGCATTTTTAATTTCCAGCTTTGCAAGTTTCGGATTGTTATTAATACAGCACTGTACAAGTTCAGGGCAATCAACCAGCGATAGTTCTGTCAGCTCAGAGTTGTTTATATTTATATTCTCTAAAGACGACAAATCGCCCAGCACAAGACCGCTTACACTTCCAGCGGTGAATCCGATGTCGGTCAGAGCTTCAATTCCGCTGAGATCTGCATTTTTAACATTATAGAAACACACGCTGATGTCCTGTAACTTTTTTAAATGCTCTATGCCCGTAAGATCCAGATCAGGCTGCAACACAATGTTGTTTTCATCAACTATCGGGTCTGTCAAAGATAATTCGGTAGCATTTTCTATTTCTTCATCAGATAAACTGCCATTTTTGTCGGTGTCATAGTTTTCGCTTATGTAGCCTCTGAATGCCTCGTCAGGGAAGTTTGTTTCATCTATAG
>CANRDG010000147.1 GCA_947629275.1 uncultured Clostridia bacterium
CGACCGACTACATTCTCGAGCTTTCTGACGAAAAACAGCCAAACAAAAAGTGACCCGAACATTTTACGGTTCGGGTCGGTTTGTTATTCAATAGTTATATCCAAAAGCCCTGCGGCGTCGCCCGTTGAAATTGTGATAGTATCACAATTATCGGCGTTTTGGGGAATGTCTAATGTATATTTTACAAAGTCTTCCTCACTGTCGGTGGAAGTAACTCTCACGGAAACTTTTTCGCAGCCGAAATCTACCGTAAGATCGCACGGATTTACAGACGCCATAGCAGAAAGCGTTATTTTGCTCTTGCCGTGCAGTTGGGCGCCGCCGTAGGTTGCACTGCCGCCCCAGCCGACTACCTTTATATAATGCCGACCAAGCTTTTTAGAATAGCAGATGCGCATTTTATCGCTGCTTTCAAAGCTTTGCGCCTCAAAAACTTCGCCCCTTTTGCCGAGCGGTTCGCCTATAATTTCAAGGCTTGCCTGCGCTCTTATATCGTCGCTGGCCGAGGCTGCGAAGAAGTTATAAACGCCGCTCTCGACGATCATTTTGCCGCTGCGCAAATTATATATTTCAAGCGCGTGGTCGGGAACGGTTATCTCCGCTGCCGCGCTCTCCCCTGCCCTTACAAACACCCTTGCAAAGCCGCAAAGCTTTTTGTCGGGGCGTTTTGCCTGCGAAGTCGGCACGCTGTAATAAATCTGCACTACCTCTGTACCGTCGCGCTCAGAGGTATTTTTTATATCAATATGAGCCTTGACGCAGCCGCTCTGTCGCTCTAGAGTCAGCTTGCCGTATTCAAACGACGAATACGAAAGCCCGTGCCCGAAAGCATAGAGCGGCTTGCCTTTAAAGTACATATATGTAGCTTCGTTTTTCTCAATGTCGTAGTCTTTGATGTCGTGCAGGTCATTATCGCTTGCGTACCATGTAAGCGGCAGTTTTGCAGAGGGATTGTTCTTTCCGCTGAGGGTATGAGCCACCGCCGTGCCGAGGTGCGCGCCCGCGTGAGAAGTGTATAAAATCGCTGGAAGCTTTTTATTTTCTTCGACTATCGCGAACGGGTAGCTTGAAACCACGGTCATAACCGTGTTGGGGTTGTTCTCGCAAAGAGTTACAGCCATTTTGGGCTGGATATTCAGCGCAAGAGTTTTTCTGTCATAACATTCTTTCGCAACTTGCAAAGGGTGGTTGCCAACGCAGAAAACAACAAGTTCGTTTTCTTTTGCAATCTTTTCGGCTCTGCTCGCGCCTGACGAAATCGTTTCTATAGTAAACATCACATCTGCGCGCTCGCATTTTACGGGCAAGGCGCATATGCTGCCGTCGTCGCTGCATTTGAGCCGCCTATGGAACAGAAATTCTTCAATAATGGTCTTGTTGCTTTCGGGAACTGCGAAGAAGTTGAACGTTTCCTGCGTGAACCACGCGTATATTTGCCTGTCGTGCAGCTTTACACTGCCGTCGCCCTCAAGTCTGAGATACTTTTTATACTTCACCGAGAAGAAGCAGTTCCAGTTTTCGCCCCATTTTTGCAGCTCAAACATCTCGCTTTCGCCGACTTTTTCTGCGCAAGCGGCAACATTGCCGTTTTCATCTACAGAAAGATACTTACCGTTTTGTGCCTTTATGGCGACAATATCCCACAAGCTGTCATGTGAAACTACACTTTCGGGGTATTCCTCCCTGATGCCATCAAGCACCGACTTATCGCCCGACGAAATGCCCGTATACCAGTCCATAGGGTTCTCATCAGCCATTGCACCCACGACCGCTATCTTATTCGGCGCGGTTTTAATGGGCAAAATACCGTCATTTTTCAGCAAGCATACCTGCTCCAGCGCGGCGCGAAGATTGACATTTTTATACTCTTCGCAGTCAACTATTTCCTTGGAAATACTGTCAAACGGGCAGTCGTCAAACTGACCGAGCTTTATACGCGCAAAGATTACATTTTCCAAAGCCTTGTCAATATCCTGCTCGGTGATCTTATTTTCTTTCAGCGCACGCAGCGCAGCATTTTTTACAATAGTTTCGTCGTCGGTCATGGTATCGCAGCCCGCTTTAAGCGCCAGCGCCAAGGTCTCGCTGTGACTGTCGGTGTAATGGTGCGACGTATATATCTGAGAAAAGCCGCCGCCATCGGTGACAACGAACCACAGTCCCCAGTCGTCTTTCAGCACGTTTTGCAGGTCGGTATTGCAGACGGACGGCACGCCGTTCACCTTATTATAAGAAGCCATAACGCTGCGCGCGCCGCCATTTTTCACGGCATTTCTGAAAGGCGCGTAGTAATACTCATGCTTTTGGCGCAGTGTGCAGCAGGAATCATCACTGCCCCTGTTCTGCTCGTTATTGTTGGCACAAAAGTGCTTCAGCGTGGGGATAGTCTTATAATACGTACCGTTATCGCCTGCCATGCCCGTGGTGTAGGACTTAGCAAGCTCGCCTGCCAAAAACACGTCCTCGCCATAGGCTTCCTCTACCCTGCCCCACCGAGGGTCGCGCACCGGGTCAATTGTGGGTCCCCACAGGCAGAGATATGATTTGCCGTCTGCGTTATAATAGGCGCGCGCCTCGTTTGCGGCTATCTCGCCGAGCTGCTGCAAAAGCACGGTATCAAAGGTAGATGCAAGCCCTACAGGCTGAGGAAACACGGTAGATATCTTGTCTTTCTCCCTGCCGACAAAGCCACGCGCAACCTCCGTTCCTATATGAAAATCATTCAGTCCCAGTCTTTTCACTTCATTATGATGAGTAGTAAGCAGACCGAGCTTTTCATCAAGTGTCATCTGCTTTACTATGTCTTTAGCCCTCTGCCAAAACTTTTTATCAACAATATCCGACATAAACTATCACTCCGCTCAATTTGATTTTGTGCTGTTTATATAAGTATACCATATAAAGCCCGCTATTTCAAGAAGTTTTGAAAACACCGCAAAATTTATTTTTTACGTATAAAATATATCGAAAATTCAAGCAACTCTACCGGCAGTTTACTGTAGAACCGCTTTCTCTACCGGTGGAGAATGTAAAGTTTTGCCGCCTTTGGGTAGTGTAGATTGACTTGTCGGCGCACATCGGGATATAATATATTTAAAGGCAAAAGCCATACACCAAAGGAGATGAACGATAATGAGCTTTGTAATTATGACAGACACATCGTCAAACATACCGTCGTCAAAGGCTAGGCAGCTGGATATAAAGATCATTCCGTTTTACTACTATATAGACGGCAAGGAATACAGCAGCGACGGCAAAAAATTTGACGCCGACGAATACTACAAAAAACTGGGCGACGGCATGGACGTAAAGACCTCGCAGATAACGCCGCAGCGGTTTGAAAGCGCATTTGAAGAAGTTTTGAAGGACGGCAGCGACATTATTTTTATAAGTATGTCGTCGGGCATAAGCAGCTCATGTGGCAGCGCAAAAATTGCCGCGAAAAAGCTTGCGGAAAAGTACCCCGAAAGGCGCATAAGAGTTATCGACTCTCTTGGTGCTTCTTTTGGCGAGGGCATACTTGCCATGGAAGCGGCGCGCATGAGGGCTGAGAGTATGAACTTTGACGAAGTGTGCGACGAGCTTTTGGATATGCGCTCACGGCTGTATCAGGTGTTCACGGTAGACGACTTGATGTTTCTAAAACGCGGCGGCAGGCTTTCCTCGATCGCGGCAGGCATAGGCACGATACTGAACATAAAGCCCATTCTGAAAGGCAACCGAGATGGTAAAATTGTTGCGTTCTCAAAAGCCCGCGGCAGAAAACGCTCAATAGAGGCGCTTGCGGAAAAGTACAGCGAGCTGGTTGAAAAGCAGTCGGCGCAGACCATTTACATCGCTCACTGCGGCTGCAAGCAGGACGCACATTTTCTGGCAAAACTTATAAACAAGATAAAGCCGCCGAAAAAGATAGCGGTCGCTGACTATGAGCCTGTAACGGGTTCATACGTAGGACCGGGCGCGCTGGCGCTGTTCTTTCTGTCACATTACGGCGCGTGCAACGAGTGAAAGGCAGGGTGATAAATATGACAAGAACTAAACTTTGCGACAGGCAGCTGCCAAGTTACACGCTCGGCGAGGAGATACTGAACACTGCCTCGCACGCTGTGGGCGCGCTGCTGGGAATCGCTGCGTTGGTGGTGTGCGTTGTGTACTCCGCCACCAAGCATGATGTGTGGGCGGTCGTAAGCTCTGCGATATACGGTGCATCACTGGTGGCTCTGTACTCAATGTCCGCGGTCTACCACGGTTTGCGCCCATGCACCGCTAAAAAGGTGATGCAGGTCATCGACCACTGCACGATATATTTTCTCATCGCAGGCACATACACGCCGATACTGCTGTGCTCTGTGCGGAATATTTCTCCCGGTACCTGTTGGGTGATCTTCGGCGTGGTGTGGGGCGTTTCAATGGTCGCGACCGTGTTCACCGCTATCGACCTGAAAAAGTACTCCAAGCTTTCGATGATATGCTATATCGGGCTCGGCTGGTGCATAATCGTCGCCTCCAAGACTGCGTATCAGGCAATAGGCAAAGAGGGGTTCGCGTACCTGCTCATCGGCGGCGTGCTGTATACCGTCGGCGCGATACTTTACGGCAAAGGCAAGCGACACCGATACGTGCATACTATCTTTCATATGTTTGTGGTGTCAGGCAGCATTTTCCACTTCCTGTGTATTTTCACAAGCGTGCTGTAATATTTTCGGCTCTGAGTTTTCAGAGCCGTTTTTTATACTATTTAAAATATATGGTGCGTTGAATTTAGCGCCGCCATGACAAAAGGAGTTATGTTCTCCCCTGCCCTGCTTTTAAAAAATTATAAACTGTAATAAGCCCATATCTGAGAGGCGATTTTCCTCTCAGATAAGGGCATTTTTGTTTGTGCCTTCTTGTATTCTTGTTAGTATTTATGAAATATTTTTTAGATTTTTTT
>CANRDG010000148.1 GCA_947629275.1 uncultured Clostridia bacterium
CAAAACCATTTCTAACCTCTTACCTCTCACCTCTTACCTCTAATAGCCGCACCTTAACTCTAAACTATTCGTTATTCGTTATTCATTTTTCACTAATCCCCTCCCCACGGTTTCGCAATTCGCACCTTGTATTCCAAGTATCCCTCTCCGCGAACCTCTTGCGCATCGCACTCCACGCCGGCAAGGCGCATCGTCTCAAGCGCGCGGTTCACAGTGTTTATAAAAAGCTTCACATCTTTCAGCACCGCCGACCGCCTGCGCACACTTTCTTCGCGCCGCACTTTCGCTAGGTATGCCTCTATCACCCGCTCCGTCTTCTCAACATTCAGTCCCCCTGCCTCTATCTTTTGCAGCATGAAAAGCCGCTGCTCGTCGTTGTCCAGCTTCAGCAAAGCCCGCGCGTGCCGCTCCGTCAGCCCCAAACGCTGTACCTCTCGCCTGCATACGTCCGAAAGCTTCAGCAGCCGCAGCTTGTTCGCCACCGTAGACTGCGCCACCCCCAAACGCAGTGCCACCTTGTCCTGCGTGCAGCCAAAATCTTTTATAAGCCTCTCTATCGCCTCTGCCTGCTCAAAAAAGTCAAGATCCTGCCTCTGCAAATTCTCCACTATCGCCATAACGGCCGAATTTTCGTTTCCCATTTCAACAATAATGCACGGCACATACCTGCACCCTGCCATCTTTGCCGCCCTCAGCCTGCGCTCGCCCGAGATAAGCTCGTACCCCTCGCCTTGCCTGCGCACCGTAAGCGGCTGTAAAATGCCGTCCTGCGCAATGCTTTTCGCAAGGCTCACAAGCCCCTCGCGTGCAAAATTCCTCCGCGGCTGGCTCCTGTTCGGCGAAATGCGGCAAACTTCCAGCTCTACTACCGCAGCCACCTGTTTTTCTTTTGTTTTTGGCATAAGTCCGTTCATAATTATTTCTCCTTTGCTTTTGTTACATGGTTTTATCTGTCTAAGTATATAGTAACATAAACATAAGCAAATTTCCATATTTTTCCGAAAAATCTTTTCGACAGCACCTCCCTTTCAAATTAAAAAAGCGCGATACTTCGCACCTTTCGCCGCCTTTCACCTGCAATCGCTGTAAAACAATGTTTTCGATATGCAAAAATTGTCGCCCTTTGCGAAAAGTTTTTGCTTTGCCTGCAAAGTGTTTTGAAATCTTTGTTGATTCTGCGCATTGACATTTGCCACATATTATGCTATTATAATGTTACGACACACGTTGTGCATTGCACGTAAATCTGATCACGGTACGCAGTGCAGCACAGCGGTGTTTTTTTGTTGAAAGGAAGAATTTTAATGCCAAGAAATCAGTTTCAAAGAATAGTTTTTGCCCTGCTCACCGTCATCGTAACGGTTCACGCCTATGTGTTTTACAGCCTCTATGTCGTCAACGGCAGCCTGCTTATGCAGCTTACCGGCGAGGGCAGCGTGCTGAAAGCCGTAAAACACCAGGGCGGCGTTTATATGTTCGGCAATATGCTGCCAATATGGGCAGTAGTACTTGTTGAATTTTGTTTTGCTTTTGCGCTGGAATGTTCCGTCGGCAGTCCGCTGTCTTTCAGGCTCGCGCGGCGAATGTTCGACCCCCGAAAGACCCACCCCATGATCTTTGAAACGGTGATAATCTGTTCTACCGTACTCATCATGTGTCCCTGTATGAGCCTTATCGCCGCCGCAGGACGAGCAGGACGTCATCGCAGATATATTGCACAGAATGGACGAATTGCAGGAAGATATCGCCCACGAACGCCGCCAGCGTAAAAAACTTGCCCAGCGTGTAACAAACGATATATGATGAAATTAGACATACAAAAAAGAGAACGTCCTAAGACGTTCCCTTTTTAATTATTTATTGTACATTTATTTGGATTATTCCGCACTCTTGCGTTTCTTTCTGTCGCCGCATATAACCGGTGTCAGAAGAATTATTCCTGCCGCCGCAAATGCGAACCTTACCGCAGTGTCCTGTCCGTCGCCCGTCTGCGGAGAGGCATTGTCGCCCTGCGAATTTCCCGTCTCCTCGGGAGCTTTGACAGTCGTTACAGCAGTCGTAGTTTCCGTCGGCTTCTCGGTTTCATCAGGCTTTTCGGTCGTAGTCTCCGTAGGCTCTTCAGGCTTGGCAGTCGTTTCCGTCGTGACCTCCGGGTCTTTCTTCGGCGGCTGCTGAGGCTCAGGCTCATTTCCGCTTGCAATAAGCTCAATGTCTATCACCTGTTCGCCGCGCTCTTCTTCCGCCTGTTTTACTACCTGCGCCGCAAACTGTATGCTTATAACGTTTCCGCTTTCAGTAAGGTCTTTTCCGCTTACTTCAATGACCATTTCCTTGTCGCCGAATTTGCCCGACTTAACAGTGTATTCAAACGCACTCTTTATCGTGTCAATAACGTTGCCATCATCAGCCGTTATAGTTATCTCAATTTTTTCGCCGTCACCCAGCGTAAACAATTCGCTGTTGTCTGTACCCTTTGCAGATACGCTGCCGCCCGTCGTCGCCGTCATAACAACGCTCTTTTCCACAGGCTTGCTGTCGTCCTTAACCACCGCTATCGCATACGGGCTGAACGACTCGCAAAGCACCAAAAGTCCGTATTCGGTAACAACACACGGTATCTCCTCAACACCAACCGTCTTGCCGGTGCTGTCTTTCATAAAGTGGTATACCTTGAAAGTCGTGCCTTCTTCAAGACTGCTTGCATCGTATCCGTCAGGGAATCCCATGCAAACTCTTACGCCTTGACCCGTCTGTACTACCTGCGCCTTGCATACCGTAAGATCGATGTTGAAAGTCTTGCTATCTATCAAGTTGCCCTCGCCGACTTTCTCGGTCATAAGCTCCTGCATTTCCTCGTTCTGCTCGTATGTAGGCGAAGATACCACCAGTGCCATTCGATGTTTCAGCTTCTCGGAAATCTCCTCACCATCGCTCGTTACCCAGCCCTCTGTAGAAAGATCGCTGTTTTCAATAAGCGTCGGCTGCGCGTATACGTTCCAGAAATATCCCTGCGACCTGTATGCGCACACCGCGCACCTGAACGAAGCACCGTATATAAACTCTATCGGTTCTTTGCCGCTCGTCTTACCCACAACGCCTTTCAGCTTAAAGTGGTATAAAGTGTTGTCGCCTGCCCACGAGCCGTCAGGCTTGAAGTCGAACGAAATGGTGTCCACACCGTCAAACTTAAAGTTTTCGTATGTTGCTTTCAAAGTCGCGTGATGCTTGTTTTCAACGCTCATTTCAAGGCTCACGCCCTCGCCCGTCTCAACAAGAACATCGTCAAACGTCATCTCAACGTGGTAAGGCTTGCTTGCCTGCGCGTCCAGCCAGCCGTCAACTCTCGGGCTGCTCTTTTTCGGGTACGGCGGAGCTTTGTAAGTTCCGCTCACATTGTGCAGCATACCCGTAACCGCCACCATCTGATACGGGTCTCCGTAAAACTGAGAATCAGGCACAACGCCGTGTATCAGGTTGCCCGAAGGCGCGGTTTCAGTTATTCCGTACTCAATGTATTCAATGTGCGGCATAAGCAAAACAAGCTCCGTGTCGCTGTCTTTCATGCCCTCATCGTCGTAAAGCTCCGGCATTATGTAATACCAGCTGGTATATGTAAATTCATCGGTTTCTTCGTCCCTGCTGTAAAAACGGCATACCATGTAATATCCCTGCTCTGCCGCCTTTGCATAGCCCATTCCGCGGAAACTTATGTGATATTCTCCCGACTTTTCACCCTCAAGCTCCGAGTCCGAATTGTAAGTCACCATAAGACCGTTGTCATATTCGGTAGTCTTTGTGTTAAAGTCCTCAACTCCCAGCATAGGATAACTAAACTCATATTCAGCCTCCGACATAACACCGCTCGGCGCGTGATGCTGGCTCATCTTTATGTCGCTCACCAGCAGATATTCGTGGCTCTCATATCCGTCAACGCCGTTTGTAGACGTCGCCTTTTTGTTTATCGGGTCGTCCATAGTCGCGTCAACGCCGTACCACTGACCGCCTATCTTAACGTTGTTCCACATATGCAGCTCTACAGCATTTCCCGAGTGCCTGTAAATGCCGTTCACCAGAACGCACGGTATACCAAGCTCATCAAGTATGTCTTTCACAGCGCGTGAGTAACCCTCGCATACAGCCTCGCCCCTTACCAAAGAGCCGTAAGATGTGCGTATCAAAGCCACATTTTCCTCTTTGCAGGCATCTTCCAACCTGTAAGATGTGTGCTTCGTTATGTAGTCGTGAACGAATTCAACTTTCTTCGCGTCCAAGTTCTCGCCGTCCGAAGCTTTCAAAGCGTTCGCCTGCGCAACAACAGATGAGACTACCGCATCGTATTCTTTAATAGCCTTGTCAACTTCCTCAACGCTTTCAAACCCCTCGGTGTAATACGTCTTGTAACGCCCCTTGCCAAGGTATATGTGATACCCGTCCGCAGAAGTCGTAGCCCTTATCGAAAGCGCCGAAAAATCTACATAAAATACATCAGCATGGTCGGCGTAAAATGCATCTCTCGCCGCCCCGAAGTCTTTCAGCAGCGCCACAGGTTCTTTTCCTGCCCCTGCCAGATATTCAGCCGCCTCTTCCTGCGATATGTAGGGCTTTCTTCCGTCCGTCAGCTCTAAGTCTCCGTCCGCCTTGAAAATGCCGTCGTCCAGCATTTTTTGCATAGCATCGTAAATAACTTTGCTCTCATCGCACAGCTGAGAATAAAAATACCGCGTGGCGCCTGTCTCGGTAGCCGCAGCGGAACTCGCATCTATCCCGCCGGGCGCAGTGCCGTAAAATGCCGCAGACAAAAACATAGCCGCAGCAGCCGTCAGTGAGATAGCCTTCGTAATAAGCTTCATAATATCATCTCCTTGTCTTTTGCGGCGATCTCTTTTTTATCTTATGCCGCCCGTATCGTGTACG
>CANRDG010000149.1 GCA_947629275.1 uncultured Clostridia bacterium
GGGCGGCACGCCGAGCGACTTTGCGGCTGCCGAAATGCTGCTGCTTTGCACGGCGTTGCCCATGCCGAGCGATGCGCCGACAGCTAAAAACGCATACAACAGTGCGGCGTGCTTGCTGCATTTTGAGATATAACCTGCCGCGCCGCCGCTGCAGCGGTAAAGCACCGACAGCACGCCTTCGGCATAGGCTGTTGACATACCGATAAAAGCGCTTATCCACATCCAGAAAACTGCGCCGCTGCCGCCTATGGCGATCGCGGAGGCAACGCCCATTATGCTGCCCGTGCCTATGGTGGCGGCAAGAGAAGTGAACATACTTTGCAGTTTGGAAATTCTGCCGCTGCGGCATTTGCGGCTGCTTTTGCTGAATAGTGAGAGCAGAGTAGTTTTGGTGAAAACACCTATATGCCGCACTAGAAGAAACCGCGTTTTTACAGTAAAAAACACGCCTGCCGCGGCAAGTAGCAAGAGTGTCGGCGCGCCGAACACCACGCCGCTTAATGTTTGTAAGAATTTCATGGTGATTACCTTTCGTTATTAGAGGTTAGAAGTTAGAGGTTAGAGGCTAGAAATACTTTTATTTCTTTTGCGCGAAGCTGTCATTTCTGCGGTTTACGGTTAGAAGCAAGAGGCAAGAAGTTTTGTCTTGTCCGTACTGCGAATTATTTGATTTTTCTAAGATTATAATATATCCCCTCCCACGTACCTCCCAAAAGAGAAGTGACTGACGGAATATTCTTCCAGCGGTGTGAGGCTGGCGGTTATGATTTGGGAGAGTTGGTCGTTTTGTGGGGCAGCAAAGGAAAAAAGCCCGTGTCATACCGCAAGGTATGCGCCGCCGGCTGTTTTTGGCGGCGAGGGATTTTTTCAGGCGGCTTGGAGGCTAAAGCCGACAAGACACTGCTTGCCTCTATCCGCAGTAAGTGCAAGTCTGCGCGAAAACTATAAAAGCATTTCTGACCTCTTACTTCTAACCTCTATCTTCTAATAGTATATATTTACACAACACATTAAAGGAGCTTTGCGAATGAGCAGCGTTAAAAAATACCGTCCGTCGGCATCGGGACTTGGAATAATAAGGCTTGTGCTGATAGCCGCGAGTGTGGCGGTAGTAATACTTTCAAGGCGATATTTATCGGCTTATCCTATGATTATGTATCTTGTGATAGGAATATTCTGCGCCAGCGCCTTTGCTGTGGGAATGATAATTTTGCCGATAGTGTTTGCAAAATCGACATACACGGTATCGGAAGACGAGATACTGAAAGTTTCGGGAATGTTTTTCATATCGCGGCAGTACATGAAAACAAGCTGCATACAGTACATCACAACGGTGACGACGCCGCTTTCAAAGCTGACGGGCATGAACTTCATAATAGTAAACGCGCTGGGCGGCAGAATGATAATGCTGTTTCTTTCAAAAAAAGATGCGCTGGAAATTTCGGCGACGCTCAACAGAACTATACGCCAGCGGCGCGATTGGGAAAAGGCAAGGCGTGAAAGGAATGGGTAACATTAAGGCAAAGATAGCAGATTTTTTTAAGTACAGACAGCACCCCATACGCATACTCGGCTACACGACGCGCAGTTTTTGGCTGATACTTATACCGCTGACGCGCGACCTTATTGCTTCGCGCTATGATGTTGCTTCGTGGCTGAAAGGCTCGTGGCTGAGTATACTTACGGTGACGCTGATATTCGGGTATGCGTTCGTGAGGTGGGCGACTATTTCATACCACATTGAAAAAGACTGTATTATAGCAAAGAGCGGCTACTTCGGGCTTATGGAGAGCAAGATATACTACGACAGGATAACCTCTGTCTCTGCAAGCCAGAGCTTTATTTACCGCATATTCCGAGCGCATAAGCTGTACTTCAACACAAATTCGGGCTTCAAAAACGGCGTTGACATAACGCTTACCGTAAAGATGAGCGACTACAACAAGCTGTTTGAGATAATAGATCCGCAGAGCGCAGACTCGGCGAGCTTTACCTACAGACCTAAGCACTCGCAGATGTTGATATTCTCGCTGCTGTTCTCGTCGTCGCTTTCGGGAATAATCATCTGGAGCACTTTTCTGATACAGGGAAGCCGCATTGTTGACGCGCAGATACAAGAGCGCATAAGAAGCGAGATATTCAACATTACCGAAAGGTTGGAAGCGCTGCTTTCAAACATACCGCCTATTGCTGTGGCGGTCTCGCTGGCGGCTATTGCAAGCTGGGTGGTGTCGTTTATAGCTATGCTCATGCGGCACTGGTCGTTCAGCGTGGTGAGGCGCAAAAACAGGGTGGTAATAAAAAGCGGCTTTATAACAAGGCGGTCACACATTCTTGACCGCGAATCTATCGTGTGCGCGGACGTTCAGCAAAGCCTGCTGATGCGTATTTTCAAGATATGCTCGGTGAGGATAAACTGCAACGGCTACGGCAAGAGCGACCGCGAGACGAACGCTTTAATACCCATTACCACACAGCGAGAGGTGGCGTGTTCTTTGAGACTTCTTATGCCGGAGCTTAAAATACCCGACATAACTTTGCGCCCGGGCGTAAAGCGGATAATGTACCACGTTTTGCCGCCGCTTTTGCTGTGCCTGCTTATACCGATAGGCGGCGCGGTCGCGCTGTATTTTCTGCCGTCGTGGTCGCGCATAATACGCTTTGCAATAATTATTTTTGAAGTGCCTTCGATATGGCTGACCATAGTAAAACTCGTAAGCGGCTTTACGCTGGGGGCAGGCATAAAAGACGGCTATCTGCGGATAGACCACTGCCGTTTATACAGTTTTCACACGGTGATAATACCCGTTGAGAACATAAGCAAGGTAACGCTTTATCAGTCGGTGCCGCAGTTTTTCAAGAACAACTGCAACATCTGCGTGCAGGGGCAGTCGCTCTCGGCGAAGAAGTACAAGGCAAAGAATTTTCCGTATGAAGAAGCGGTGCTGCTGTACGAACAAATGTACAAATAAAACGCGCCTCCGTTTGGCAAAAGCGGAGGCGTTATTCATCTTCGGGAATATATTTCAATATGTCGGACAGGTCGCAGTGGAGATAGTCGCATATTCGCGTGAGGACGTCAAGGTCAACGCGCACCAGCTTGTTGTTGCAGTAGGCGTTGAGCTGCGTTTGCTGCAAATTGCACGCGCGGCATATTTTGTATTTTGAGATGTTGTGCTGCTTGCGGTAGTCGTCTATTGTTATGATAATTTTTCCGCTCATAGTTTTTACTCCTTTTTATATGTATTTATATACATATTATACAAGGGCAATGCATTTATAAATAGATGTTTTTATATACTATGTAGAAATATACATCTATTTTTTGAAAAAGCATTGATTTTCGCACGCAGAAATATTATAATTATTATGTAGCATTATTATATATTATGCACAATTATTATAGTATGAAAGGCGGAAATTTATATGAAAATGAAAAAAGCGGCTGCGGCATTGTGCGCGGCGGCGTTTGCACTTACTGCGGTAAGTTTTTCAGCGTTTGCGGCTGAAGAAGACCCCGGTATTGCTTTGACCGAAGAAAATTTTCCGGAATCTCTGTTTCGTGCCAGGCTAAGAACAGGCTATGACAAAAATTCCGATGAGCACCTTTCTGAAAGCGAGATAGCAGACATAACTGAACTGGAATTCAGTGGGTCATACATTGTAGATCTTGAAGGTATTGAATATCTGACTGCTCTTAAAGAATTGACTGTGACAGAATGTAACTATATAAAAGAGCTTGATCTGGGCGAAAATACCAAGCTGGAAACGCTTATTTGCACCGACAACCCTAATTTAGAAAAACTTAATGTAAGCGGCTGCACTGCGCTTACAGAACTGTATTGCAGCAACAACGAACTCACAACGCTTGATGTAAGCGGCTGCACTGCGCTTACAGAACTGAGCTGCAGCAACAACAAACTCACAACGCTTGATGTTAGCGGCTGCACTGCGCTTACGGATCTGAGCTGCGGCAACAACGAACTTACAAAACTTGAAGTAAGCGGCTGCAACGCACTTACAGATCTGCAATGCTATAACAATGAACTTACAACGCTTGATGTAAACGGATGTAATGCGCTTGAAACACTGTATTGCCATAACAATCAGCTCACTGAACTTGATATAAGCGGATACAATGAGCTTAATGTACTTTATTGCAACGACAACCAACTCACAAAACTTGATGTAAGTAAGAATACTGCACTTGAAACACTGCAATGCTATAACAACCAGCTCACCGAACTTGATATAAGCGGCTGCACTGCGCTTACAGAACTGTATTGCGGCAGCAACAAACTTACTACGCTTGATATAAGCGGATGTGCTGAACTTGATTCTCTGAGATGTCACTACAACAACCTAACCGAACTTGATGTAAGCAAAAATACTGCGCTTACAAATTTGTCCTGCTTCGACAACGAACTTGCAACGCTTGATGTAAGCGGAAACACCGCGCTTAATGTATTGTATTGCCATAACAACCAACTTACAGATATTGATGTAAGCAAGAATACTGCGCTTAAATATTTTGATTGCGCTAATAATAAACTTGCCAGACTTGTTCTCGGCGAAAATGCTGAACTTGATACTTTGACCTGTTATAACAACCAACTTACAGAACTTGATTTAAGCGGCTGTGCTAAACTTGAATATTTAGATTGTTATAGCAACAAAATTGCAGAACTTGATATAAGCAAAAATCCGAATATTGTCACTGCCTATACTAAAGGCGAAGATGCTGATCTCAGGGGATATCCCGACGGCGTTTTAGGAAAGGAATATAATGATACCGTAAAGAACGAGGACGGAAGCGTGGCGTTATATCTTGATTACGGCATATTTTGGGACAAGACTGCAACGGTATTGAC
>CANRDG010000150.1 GCA_947629275.1 uncultured Clostridia bacterium
TGCCGCTTTCCAAGATAAGCTTAGACGAGCCGCCCACGCCGCGCTGCAATATCACATAAGTATCGCCTTGACGCCTGCTGACTATTATGCGCACCTGCGTTTTGCCAAACGACTGATCCATTATTTCATCATATGTTATCTCGCAGCCGTCGCTTGTCACAAGCAGCTGACCGTCGCTGTCTATCTTCATGCTTGAAACATCGTCTCCGTCACGCTGTGAGCTTTCGAGGTGTATCAGGCATCTTTGCGGTCTGTTGTTCATTTGCGTGGTTGCTCCTTATCAAAGAATACACTTTTTTACAGATGCGTTTATATCGCTGCCGAGAAACGCAGCGACGTTGTCGGCAAAAAGTTCTTCGCTGTCGGTACAGTAAAGGCTGCATGAGCCACAGTCTGCTTTATCGCTGAGAAGTTGTTTTTCAGTCAGCAGCGAAAGCGCATATTTCGCCGCCTCAGCGCCCGGTGATATAAGCGAAACGCCGCTGCCCATAATATCCGAAAAAATATCTTTAAGTAAAGGATAATGGGTACAGCCCATAATAAGCGTATCTACATTTTCGTTTGCCATTTCGCCCAGGTATTCCTCTGCAACAAGGCGAGTTACTTTATTTTCTCTGTCGGTATAGCCGTTTTCAACGAGCGGCACGAACATGGGGCAGGCACGCGAAAACACCTGAATATTCGAATCTATTGCCTTTATGGCGCTTGTGTAACACTGACTGCGCACCGTGGCAGGCGTGCCGATAACGCCTATTCTGCCGTTTTTTGTGGCTTTAACTGCTGCGCTTACTGCGGGTGATATAACGCCGCTGTAATTTTCAACTCCGCTGCCGTCGAATATAGAAACGCTCTCCATTACGGAAGAAACGGTTCCGCAGGCGACAAGCACAAGTTTTACATCGAATTTTTTTAAAAATGCTATATCCTGCCTTGCGTACCCTGCTATTGTTTCACGGCTTTTGGTACCGTATGGCACGCGCGCGGTATCGCCGAGGTACACGATATCTTCATGCGGCAAAAGTTCTTTAAGTTCTTTAAGACAGGTAAGACCGCCGATGCCCGAATCGAACACCCCTATCGGTCTGTCGTTAGCCGCCGTCATAGCTGTGTCCTTTCAAAGGCGAGGGAAATTAGTCTGTCCATTTCCTCCTGCGCGGGCATACCGGTGTTTTCCATAAGTTTGGGGTACATACTTATAGGCGTGTGACCGGGCATAGTGTTTATTTCATTCAAAACGACTTCGCCTTCGGTGGTGTAGAAAAAGTCAACTCTTGCAAGCCCCTCGCAGCCTATCAGGCGGTATGCCTTGTCGGCGGTATCGCGTATTTTTTCTATTACATCTTTGCCGAATGTGGCAGGTATTTTGGTCTGCTCCTGCGGCACGGTATACTTTGCCTCATAGTCGTAAAAATCGTTTGCAGGCATTATTTCGCCGACTGTGGAAACGGTGAGCTTATCGTTGCCCATAACGGCGCATTCGCACTCTACGCCGTCTATACCCTGCTCAACGAGCACTTTGGTATCATGCGAAAATGCGGTCTTTATTCCCTCTCTCAATTGTTTTATATCATATGCTTTTGAAATGCCGACCGACGAGCCGCACCGCGAGGGCTTTATGAACATGGGGAATTTCAGCTGCTGTGCTATTTCATCGCAGCGTTTGTCCAGCCTGTCAAGGTCGCGCAGGCGCACGGGCAGCCATTTTGCCATTCTTATGCCGCCGCTTTCGAGTATCCTGTGCGCAAACTCTTTATCCATACAGCAGGCTGATGAGAGCATATCGCAGCCGACGTAGGGTATCTGCGACATTTGGAAAAGCCCCTGAATAGAGCCGTCCTCGCCGTTTTTGCCATGCAGAGCAGGGAAGATACAGTCTACTTTCAGTCTGCTTACCTCGCCGTCGGGCATGGTCTCTATAAAGCCTCTGTCAAGCGGGTCGGGGCTTAAAA
The DNA here is from genome assembly GCA_947629275.1 of uncultured Clostridia bacterium. Lineage (GTDB taxonomy): Bacteria > Bacillota > Clostridia > Oscillospirales > Ruminococcaceae > UBA7477. The sequence continues at coordinate 1,950 of CANRDG010000150.1, forward strand.
TGCATGGCACATTGTCGCTGTGCTCTACCCATTTGCCGCTTTTTATCTCCTCAACGCTGCCGATATAGTGCAGCCAGCGCCCTTTTTTAGTGATTCCCACCATTATTACTTCGTACTTGTCACGCGGGATATTGTTTATGATATACGATGCGGAAATGAGCGAAATATCGTACTCGTTGGATCTTCCGCCGAATATCACTGCGACTCTTTTCTTTGCCATTTCAATGCCTCCGGTTTCTTTCTGTATATTTAATATAATGTATACTTGCTTTTATCTTTATATTCGGTAAGTTTACATAGTTATATTAAGTATACCACAACGATATGGAAAAGTCAACTATTCAGGGCGACACGGCGCAGGCATATTCATAAAAGTAAATATCATACATATATAAAGGTCAAAAGACGGTGTGCTATCGGCATATTATACAATTATTGCGAAAAAGGCGGCGAAAATGCTTGACTTATTTAGTTTACTGTAGTAAAATATATTTAACGGACGAAATTGATTAAAACTTTTATTATTTTTGGAGGTAATAAGTATGAGCAAATTCTGTGCAAACTGCGGCGCGCAGCTTGACGACAAGGCTATGTTCTGCAAAGAGTGCGGAGCTAAACAGCCCGAAACATCTGCTGCTGCACCCCAAGCAAATGCTGCAACTTCTGCACCTGCTTCCCCGACTGCGCCCGTTTCTGACGGTTCGCCAATAGGGGCAATGGGTGAAAAACTTTCGGCTATGTCGCCCGAGCAGAAGAAAAAGATAGGCATAATATCTGCCATAGCTGCGGCGGCTGTGATACTGGTGATAGTTGTGGTATCGGTGGTAGTATCTCTGACAAAGTATCAGAAGATAGACTGCAAGGAGCTTGTATACGTTTCTTACAGCGGTGTGGAAGGCAATGCGACTGCAAGCGTATTCCTTGCGACACCTGACAACATCATGTCTAAAGACCCGTCTTTTGAAAGCAAGTTCAGAGAATCGAAGTACTATGACGACTACGATTACGAGGGCTTTGCAAATTCGCTGGCTTCAAAGTGGCTGCTTGACGAAGACGACAAGGACTTCAAAGATGCGTGGACAAAATTCGATTCCAAAAAGGATATTGAAAAGGCGCAGGATAAGCTTATTGACGTTGTTGAATTTAAGGTTGACGAAGAAAAGCTTACAGGTCTTAAAAACGGCGATACGATAAACATCAAGGTAAAATACAAGGAAGACAAGCTGAAAGACAAGAATATAAAGCTTGAAAACACCGAGTTTTCTGTTAAGGTAGAGGGACTTTTGGAAGCTGAGATGCTCGACCCGCTTTCTAAAGTTACGGTAACGTTTGAGGGCGCTGACGGAAAAGGCGAAATGACGATAAACACCGATGCGCTTTCTGATGTTGAGAAGGAGCTGTTCTACATAACAAGCGATCAGCTTTATGATGACCTTTCAAACGGTGACACCGTTACTGTAAAGGCAGAAGGCTATATGTCGCTGCGTGACGGATATTTCACTTACAATGAAAAATATTACACCTATGATGAAAGCGCTCTGACTAAGGACTTCACTGTTGAGGGACTTAAAGAGCTGGAAGTTATAGATCCGTTTGAGGGATTTGCGCTTAAATATTCGGGTGTTGCGCCTGACCTTGACGTTTCGGCAAACACTGAAAACTGCTCGGAGATCATAAGAAATTACATAGACTTTGAGATCGACGACAGATACGGCCTTGACATAGGCGACACTGTTACGGTTACAGCAACTGTTGATTACTGGAGCGAAGATGAGTTTGCAAACAAGGGCTACAAGCTTGAAAGCGAAGAAGTTACCAAAGAATTTACCATTGAAGACACTGCACCGCACTACATAAACGACCTTAGCGAAGTTACGACCATTGACTGCAATACGCTGTATGAAAGCCTGATAGATAAGATAAACGACAGCGAGGACAGCGCGTATCTTGCAGGTTCAAGGGCGTTTGATTACAGCGTTGACGGCAAGATAGCAAAGATAAAGTCTATAGCTCCCGGTGAGACATATCTTGTAGCGCCGAAAGATGCTGCTAACAGCTCAAACAAGCTGTATCAGTTCTTAGTGGTAGAAACAAGCTGCACTATTGACGGCGCGAGCAAGGATGTAACGTTCTATGTTCTTGACGAAGCTGATTCTGCGTATGTAGAGGACGGAGAGCTTAAATATGACGATTACTTTACGAATTACTATGTATCGCAGAACAAGCAGGAGCTTATAGACAAGTATGTAAACAGCGACAGCAACAAGCAGGAAGGCAAAGTTATAACCAGCTTGAATGTTGGCGGTACAGCTACCGAAACGCCTGTTGAAAGCGTACCCGATGACAATTCATCAAAGGCTGACGACAGTTCTTCAAAGGCTGATGACAGTTCTTCTAAAGCCGATGATAGTTCATCTAAGACGGACGACAGTTCTTCAAAAGCCGCGTAAAATACGCGCTATATAACAGCTACAAAAACGGAAAGGCTCTCACATTTATATGTGGGGGCTTTTCTGTGTGCGATTTGTCAATTTTGAGCCTGTGGGAAACAATAATTTTATAGCAGGGTACGAAAATATCTGAAAGTTTCAAAACTTGCTTGACATGGCAATTTCAGTGTTATATAATTATTATATATTTGATAAAATCGAATTGGAGGGGAAAGCGCTTTATGCTTAGCTTGAAGAATATAGTCAAAGACTATCCGATAGGCGATGAAGTTGTTCACGCGCTGAGAGATGTAAGCATAGATTTTCGTGAAAACGAATTTGTGGCGATACTGGGTCACTCGGGCTGCGGCAAGAC
>CANRDG010000151.1 GCA_947629275.1 uncultured Clostridia bacterium
AACAAGGGCATGATAGACGGTGTGTTCGGCACAAACCTGACATACAGAACGCCCGAGCTTTTGTCAAGAGAATGGTTCCACGAAGTTGACTGCGCGAAATACATAGCTTACTTTATAGCTTCGCTCAATCATGATCTTTCAATATCGGCAATAATAGACCCGCACGAAAAGATAATCTCTCTGCTGAAAAATACAGGCAGGCTGAAATAACCAAACAAAGCTAACTCCCGACACCTAAGCGTCGGGAGTTTTTTATTTCATGCCCTTAAGTTTTTGTATTATCCTTACGTTCTCAAAAATGTTGGTCTGCAAAAGCTGTTCAAGCCCACTGTCGCTTACTTTTGTGAGCGCGCTGCACATACTTATCAGCTGCGAGGCGTTATTTTCTATAAGCATTGAAATTATTTCTTTGTCGCTTTGTTTCATTCTCCGCCCTCCAGTATGCCAAGCATGGCGTTGTACTGATTTCTGTGCTGTGCAAGCAGACTTTGAACATCACTTCTCAGCTGCGGTTCGCGTATTTGCTGCAAATAGTTCTCGTACTTTTCGATAAGCTCGCTTTCTCTTGCTATGACAGACTGCAAAATGCTAAGATCGCTTTTTTCAAGCATTGACATGACCTCCGTATCAGATATACAAAAATAATATATCCGAAAAGCATTTATTTATACGCCAATACGTCTGCGTTTTTCTTAATGTCCTTGCCGTCACCAAGCTGTGTCATCGCGATAGTACAGCATATAACGTTTTCCGCGCCTGCTTGTTTGAGAACCTTTGCACAGTAATTCAGCGTACTTCCTGTGGTTATTATATCGTCGCACAAAAGCACCGTTTTGCCGCGAACAAGGCATTCATCGCCTATAAATCTGAAAGCCTTTGAAGCGCGTTGTTTTCTCTCTGCCGCAGAAAGTTCGTGCTGTACGAGCGTTTTGTCTGTCTTTATAAGAAGTTTGCCGTTTACGGGGATACCGCTGTGTCTATGTATCATCTTTGCATAAATATGCGCGTGATTATAACCTGTTTCACGCATTTTTCGCTTTGTAACGGGAACGGAAGTTATAACATCTATCTTATTAGAGAGTTCATTTTCTTTGAGATATTCTACCGCCTTTATTGCAAAATATTCCGCAAAGCCTGTGCCATGGCGCTCTTTCAATGCAAGCACGCCGTTTTTTCCTGCATCTTTATAATAAATGAATGAAAAACATCTGTCGTAGTATATTTCTTCCTTTTGACAAATACATTCGGTCTTTCCGCAGCGCGGACAATAATTATCGCCTACAAATTCAAGCTCTTTCTCACACTCTCTGCAAATAAGTTCATCATAACCTATATCTTTGTCGCACACGGGGCATTTGTTCGGAAAGAAAATATCCAGCAAAAATGCCTCGACATTATATATCCACTTCATCGCTGTTATCCTCTGCCAGCATTTCTTTAAGGCAAGTATATCTGTTGGTCCTGCGGTTGTTGGCTATCATAAAGTTAATAGCCGCCATTGAACCTACGGCAATAAACATCTTTCTTGCCCTTGTAACGGCTGTATACAACAAATTGCGGTAAAGAAGCTTTTCGTTGCACTCTGCGGCTGCATATATTACATAGTCAAACTCGCTGCCTTGACTTTTATGCACAGTTACGGCATATGCAAGCTCGATGTTTTCCATCATCGTTATAGTATACAGACATTCTCTGCCGTCAAAATCAATAGTAACAAGACCTGTAGAGCGATTTATATCAAGTATAGTGCCTATGTCGCCGTTATATATTTCAGCGCCCTGTTCAACGCCTTTTTCTGTTTCTCTGCGCCAGACTATATCATAATTGTTGCGGTTCTGCATAACTTTATCGCCGACACGGAATGTATTCATAAAGGTTTTTATCTCTGCTTTGTCGCTAGCCGGAGGGTTCAATTTTTCCTGAAGCACGCGGTTAAGCTCTGTCGTACCGCTCATGCCTATACGCGTAGGCGAAATTACCTGGATATGCTCTGTAGGTATTATCCCATACTCGGCAGGCAGCCTGTCCTTACAAAGGCTTACGATAAGTTCAGCAACTCCCTTGCCGCTTCTTGAAAAGAAAAAGAAGTCGTCGCAGTCGCCCCTGATAATTTGCTCGCCTTTTATTATCCTGTGTGCGTTTGTAACTATGCGGCTGCACTGCGCCTGTCTGAACACCTCATGCAGCTGCACTATAGGCACTTTTCCGCTTTCAATAATATCTTTCAAAACGTTGCCTGCGCCTACCGAGGGAAGTTGGTCGCTGTCTCCGACAAGAATAAGTTTACAAGTAAGCGGCAATGCTCTCAGCAAAGCATCGAACAGCAGCGAATCTACCATGGACATCTCATCTACCACGCACACATCGCAGCCAAGAAGATTTTCCTCATTGTGGGTAAAATGCGGCACATCACCATCGGCATACTTTACTTCAAGCAGTCTGTGTATAGTTTTCGCATCGTGTCCCGTAAGTTCGGTAAGACGTTTTGCAGCTCTGCCGGTGGGCGCTGTTACCATAACATTCAGACCTTGCTGTTCAAACAAAGATATAATGGCATTAAGAGTGGTTGTCTTACCTGTTCCGGGGCCGCCGGTAAGCACTAAAAATCCCGTAGAAAGCGCGGTGTTTATCGCCTCGCGCTGTATTTCCTCATAGATTATGCCATTTTGCTCCTGAGCAACGTCTATAACGTCGCTTAAATCTTCTTTACTGTCATACGCAAGCTGGCTCATAATGTTAAGTCGGCGAGAAATATTAACGTCAGATTTTGCAAAGTCAAGCAGCATTTCATACGTTCTGCCGCTTTTTTTGGTATACCTGATAACCACTTTGTCATAGTGGAGCATTTGGAGTATCTCGTCAAACTTATCTTCGGTGACCGACAAAAAATTGCAGCTGAGTTCACATAATTTATCTGTAGGCAGGCAAGTATGCCCCTCTGTTGAATTTTTAAGAAGCACCGTCATTATCCCTGCACGGATGCGTTCTTCGCAGTCGTTTGCAAGATCTTGCCGCTGACCGATTTCATCAGCTTTATTAAACGGCAGACCGACCTCAAAAGAGCACATACAGTAAGGGTTGCTCTCTATCATTTCAAGGGCGCAAGTACCCCACGCTTTATATGCGCGTATGGCATAAGTTACGGCTATGCCGTTAGACGAAAGATACGACATCAGCCTTTTTACGGCAAACTTATCGGCAAATTCTTCGGCATATTTCTTAGCCTTTTTAGGTGAAATACCGTCAATCTTGGTAAGCTGCATGGGGTCGTTTTCAAAAACTTCAAAAACACTCTCGCCGAACATATCGACTATCTTTTTTGCAAGCACAGGTCCTATGCCCTTGATAACACCGCCTGCGAGATACTTTCGTATATCGGTGATTTTGGCAGGCAGGGCACGCTCACAAAGGTGTGCTTTAAACTGCTCGCCATACTTGCGGTGTGTGGTATACTCTCCCACCAAGTCAAGCACTTCGCCCTCGTCAACATCGCCTATCTCACCCACGACTGTAACGGGTTTGCCGTCTGCGTTGAGCATTATAACTGCAAAACCTGTTTCCTCGCTTATATGTACTATGCTGTCTACCGTGCCTTTAAGCGTGGTATATTTTTTTGCATTCATATTCTTCATTCCTCAGAAGCTTTATAAGTCTTTTGTTATTTTTTATCGCCAGCTGCGGCAGGTCGCTTTTCAGCCTTTCCAAAAGCTCTTTCCGCAATTTTTTGTTGTCCGTCAGCACAAAAATGTTGCGGCTTGCGCTGTCGCTGTTAAAGCGGTCTTCCCACCATATCTCACGTATACGCTGTTCGAGTTCATCTGCACCTTCAAAGCTGTCGGCGCAGATGATATGTAACTGCTTTTTCCCGTGCTTTTCCGAAAGGCACACAAGAATAACTATCGGCAGCACGGACAAAAAAGCAACTATAAGTGATATTATATACAGACCATTCATAAGGCACACCCCCGTACTACAGGATATGCCAAACGGTTTTGATTTGCTATATACAATATATTGTATCATACTTTCAGTCAAAATGCAACAATTAGTTTCAACAAATCGGTCACAGAAAAACTAAGATAAAAAATATCAAAAAGCCCTTGACAACAAAGATTTGCTGTGATATAATAATAAAGTCGTAAAAATACAGGGGTATAGCTCAGATGGTAGAGCAGTGGTCTCCAAAACCACGTGCCGAGGGTTCAAGTCCTTCTGCCCCTGCCAAATCCGTTCTAACCGCTTTAGCGGTTGGAGCGGATTTTGTTAGTGTAATAGGACTTGAAGCCGAGGCACGGAACGTGCCGGGCAACTCCGCCGAGCGCGCCCGGTGGGCGAAACAGCGAGGCGGAGTTGGCGCAGCGGTCGAAAAAGACGAGGAAAGAGCCGTAAAGGCGACCGAAGTCTTTTTCGGGCACCGCAAGAGGGGTTGCGAAGCAACTTCAAGTCCTTCTGCCATATTCATTATTCACTAAATTTTTCGGTTGATAATATGGTACAACACTTCTGTCGGATAAACTGACCGACAAATCGGGATTTAAGCAGGGACAATAATGGGAGAATTTTTCTCTATGAGAATGATAACAGAAGAAAAATTTTACAAATGATAATAGGTGAGATTTATGCTAAAAGAATATTTGTGGATTCCTGAACTTGAAACAGAACGGTTATATTTGCGCAAACTAACACCAGATGATATTGACGATTTACGTGAATGGTTGGGGTTGGACATTGTTTATCAATATTGGG
>CANRDG010000152.1 GCA_947629275.1 uncultured Clostridia bacterium
TACGACCCATGCAAGCCTTGGCAGTTGCGAAGCAACTGTAAAAAAGAGCTTGACCGAAAACTTTTCCTTTCTTGACATGATTTGAAAGTTTCATCTTTAATATAAAAAACACAGCGAATAACGCATTTGCGCGCTATCCGCCGTTTTTATGCCATTTGCTATGTAATTGCTGAAATTATTCCTCAACCACCGCAGCTTCGGGAGCATTTTTCTTTATGCTCTCAATGCCGTTAAGGCAGCTCGCTTTTGACTTGTAGCCCTCGCCCGTAGCGATTATCTCACCGTTGCGCGCTTTAAGCCTGAACCTGTATTCACCCTTCTTGTCAAGATAAACTTCAAACTTCGGGTGTTTCAGAGTTTCGTAACACTCAACTGTCTGATCCTCAACGCCGCCTTCACAGCACTTGCGAACGCTCTCAATGCCGTTTTTGCACGCAGCCTCGGAAGCGTAAACTTCGCTAGTTGCAATAACCTCGCCGTTGCCTGCTTTCAGGTCGAACTTTGTACCTGTAGCAGTCTTTTTGATAACAAATTTGCCCATTTTGATTTCCTCCTTAGTATGTAAAATATATAATTTCGGACTATCCGAAAAGTTTATGTGTTCATTTATTTGATTATATCATAAAAGCGTAAGCGTTATGATATAATTGTCCGAAACGTTGTGAGCAGACCCATTGGTCTGCGTATCGACGAGGACATAAAAAAATAATGAAATCATTTATGATTTCATTATATCACGGAAATGTGCAAATGTCAAGCGATTTTTGACAAATTTCAAGCATATTTTACAAATCAGCGTACCTCGTCAACAAGGCATATCGCAGTTGCAGAAACACCCAGCATTTCGCCGGTAAACCCCAATCCCTCCTCGGTGGTAGCCTTTACCGAAATGCACGAAACGTCTATCCCTGAGGCAGAGGCTATATTTTGCCTCATCTGCATTATGTAAGGCGACAGCTTTGGCGACTGCGCCGCAACCGTGCTGTCAATGTTTATTACTGTAAAGCCGTTTTCCTTTACAAGCCGCATTACTTCTCTCAGAAGCCCCAAGCTGTCCGCGCCGTGGTACTTTTCGTCACTGTCAGGGAACAGCTTTCCTATGTCGCCAAGTGCGCAAGCCCCCAGTATGCTGTCCATTATCGCGTGTACTAAAACGTCCGCATCAGAATGTCCAAGCAATCCCTTTTCATGGGGTATCTCCACACCGCCAAGAATAAATTTTCTGCCATCAGCCAGCCTGTGTACGTCGTATCCGTGACCTATCCTCATTTGCCACACCTGCCTTTTATGTACTGTTTCGCTATCTCAATGTCTTCGGGCGTTGTCAGCTTTATGTTCGCGTAGTCGCCGAGCGTTATCTTCGGGCGTATGCCTATCGCCTCGCAAAGCGATACGTCGTCGGTGTACTCTGCGCCAAGCTGCTCCGCACGTTCAATAGCACGTCTGTAGAGCGCCTTTGCTATTACCTGCGGTGTCTGTGCCGCAAAAAGCTCCGATCTGTCGGGCGTGCAGATGCATAGACCGTCTTTTGCTTCTTTTATCGTGTCTTTTACGGGTACGCATACCACCGACGCGCCTGTTTCTTTCGCATCTTCAAGACATTTTTCTATAATTTCTCTGCTTATCAAAGGCCGCGCACCATCGTGTATACATATCCACTCGCACTCGTCGGAGAGCAATTTCGCAGCATTTTTAACACTCTGCTGGCGCGTTTCACCGCCCTCCGCAAATACTATTTCAACTGTAAAGTTGCCTGCCTTTACGGCATTTTCAATACTTCCTCGCTGCTCTTTGCATACGGGTATTATTATCCTGCTTACATTCTTTATTTCCGCAAACGTCCTTACAACGCGGCTTATAACCGTTTCGCCCTCGAGCTCATATACCAGCTTGTCAAATCCCATTCGCGAGGAACTTCCGCCGCAGGGAATTATAACATTCACCTCGCCGCCTTTGTGTAAAGCAATATCACTTGCCAGCAGCGTGTTCTGCCTGCCCCTGCTTATCGCCATTATGTCCTTGAAAAATTCAACGCTGCTGTCTGCAAAGCCCTCGCTCCTCTCAGCCGCGCGTTTCAGGATATCTTCCTCTCTGCCGCTTTGTAATACCGAGGCATTCGTGCTTTTTTTCTCAAGTGCCACCTTGTCACAAAGCGCCATTCTTCGCTCAAAAAGCCGCTGAAGCTCAACGTCCAGCTCGTCTATCTGTTTTCTTAGTTCATCAAGTGCCATATCTTTATTTACACCTCACGAAAATAATTTATTTTTTATTTTTTATGGATTGAAATTCCTGTCGGCATATGATATAATATACATATGTGTGTTATGTTTATAAAGGAGCGTGTTGTTATGATATATGAAAAAACCGATATTTTGGTTGATTATGCAAAAGCAGGCTTGTCCGCAGAGGGCTGTAAAGCAACGCTTACCTGCTATGCCTATGACGTTACCGAGGAAACAGGTCCCAAAAAGCGCCCCGCAATAGTAATCTGCCCGGGCGGAGGCTATGATTATTGCTCCGAAAGGGAAGCGGAATTCATAGCTCTGAGGTTTCTGGGTGCAGGCATTTGTGCCTTTGTTCTTCGCTATTCCTGCGTTAAAAAGAAATTTCCCACAGCCGCGCTTGAAGCCGCAGCAGCGGTAAAATATGTAAAGGACAACGCCGAAAAGTACGATGTAGATCCCCAGCTTGTCTATATTTGCGGCTTTTCCGCAGGCGGTCACCTTGCCGCAAGCGTTTCAGTCTTTTGGAACGATAAAATTCTGTATGAACCGCTTGGCTGTCAGCCGCAGGATATAAGACCCGCAGGTCAGATACTCGGCTACCCCGTGATAACTTCGGGCGAGTTTACGCACGAGGGCTCAATACTAAACCTCCTCGGCGAGGAACAGGACGAAACCATTCGTGGCTTAGTCTGTCTTGAAAAGCGAGTTACCGAAAATACCCCCAAAGCTTTCGTCTGGCATTGTTCCGACGACGGCTGTGTGCCCGTGCAGAATACTCTTCTTTATGTCGATGCCCTTATCCGCCATGGCGTTGAGTATGAGTGCCATATCTATGAAAAAGGCGGTCACGGTCTGGGTCTTTGCGATTTTAATACCGCATCTTACGGCTGGGAAGGTCATTATCAGCCCGTAGCCGCCGGGTGGGCGCAGCTTGCCATTGACTGGGTGCTTAAATACTATACCCCATTAAAACGTGCATAGATTTTATAAGATAATTTTAGCATAGCGCCGCGCAGTTGTCAAGTAACACACCGCGGCAAAACGGCTGTAACAGTTTGTCGTAATCGGGCATAAAATGAACTGTCAGCCGAAATATGCTTAAAGCAGGCTGTTTATATAGATCGCAGCCCGTTGCATATTTTGCCTCGGGCTGTTTGGTTTTAAAAACAGTGATAAGTGGTGATGAATATGGAAATCAAAGTAAGTCCGTCTTTGCTCAGTTGTGACTATCTTCACCTTGCAGATGAGGTCGAAAGAGCGTTCGTCTGCGGCGCAGATATGCTCCATTTTGACGTTATGGACGGCGTTTTTGTAAACAATATAAGTTTCGGCATACCGATATTGCAGGCGGTAAAAAAGGTCAGCAAACTGCCGCTCGACGTGCATCTTATGATATGCCGTCCGCAGGATTATATCGAAAGATTCGTGCAGTTCGGTGCAAATGTCATAACTTTTCATTATGAAACGGGCTGCAGCGTCGAAGAAACAATTGCGCTTATAAAAAAGTGCGGCGCAAAAGCAGGCATAGCAATAAAACCGCATACCCCTGCAAAAGAAGTGCAGAAATATATCGGTCTTGCGGATATGATCTTGGTAATGACTGTAGAACCGGGTTTTGGCGGACAAGCCTTTATGCCGCAGTGCCTAGATAAAATTCGCAGCCTGCGCAGCCGGGCTGACAGCATGGGCGTGCCGCTCGATATTCAGGTAGACGGCGGAATAAATGCCGATACCGCAAAACTTACCGTAGATGCAGGCGCAAACGTTATAGTTTCGGGCAGCTACCTTTTTGCCTCAGATGATATGGCTAACAAGATCGCTCTGATAAAAGCCCTGCAAGGGTAGAAACGGCGTTTCTTTCTAATATTTTTTCGTAGTCCTCCGAGGGCTGCATAAAGCTGTTGCAGTGATCTACACCCAGTTCATATAAAACTGGGTATGGGTCGGGCGGCAGATCGCCGTAAAACGCTATGATGTAACCGCTTTCGTCGGCGTACATATCGGAGTATATGCCCTCTTTACAAAAGTCGGTGCAGCGTATCTGCTTTATAAATTTTCTAAGTTTTTGTACATCATTTATTTTGCAGATAAGCTGCCGCGTTATCTTTTTCTTGACGCGCAGAGCCCGCCGCTTTGAAAGATAGTAATACGGCTTTATTTCAGAAATGTATATCACAGCGCCGTCTGGCGAATCAAGTATCTCAACATTAAGTTCGCTGCCTGAAAAGTTCACCGAACATTCTTTCTGCGCAGCCGCCAGCAGGTACGCAATAAGCATTCGCCCCTCTGCCGAGCCTTTTTTGGACAGTCTTTGATAAAGCAGCTCGCTTTCATCGCTGTCAAGTATGATCTTGACACCCAAGACACCTTGACCTATGCGTTCAAATCTCATAAATAGAATTCTCTCCGTTCAAAATGCATTTTGCGGCAGGAGCCGTTTCTAATATATTACGCCGAAAGGCTTGTTTTAGCAATTAGATCCCGTTGACTTTTCTCGCCAAATATTGTA
>CANRDG010000153.1 GCA_947629275.1 uncultured Clostridia bacterium
CGGGATATATTTGAAGCTCTTAAAGAGAGAAATATATATGTGCGATACTGGGATAAACAGCGCATTTCAGATTATCTGAGGATAACTGTAGGCACGCGCGAGCAGATGGACAAGCTGTTTTGCGCACTGAAAGACATACTGAAAGGATGAACATTATGAGAACAGCAGAGATAAGCCGCAAGACCAAAGAAACGGATATAAATGTTTTTGTTGACCTTGACAACGGCGGCGTTTGCGAGATAGAAACAGGCATAGGCTTTTTTGATCATATGCTTACGGCGCTTTCAATGCACAGCGGTATTTCGCTGAAAGTAAGCTGCAAAGGCGACCTAAACGTTGACTGTCACCACTCGGTTGAAGATACGGGCATTGTTATAGGTCAGGCACTGGCAAAAGCTCTCGGCGATAAAAGCGGCATTGAAAGATACGGCACGGCATTTATTCCTATGGACGAGGCGCTCGCGATGTGTTCTATGGACATAAGCGGCAGACCGTATCTTGTGTTTGATGCGGCATTTACAGAAGAACGCATAGGCGAATACGACACCTGCATGACGGAAGAATTTTTCCGCGCGCTCTCATTCAATGCAGGCATAACTTTGCACCTTAAAGAAGTTTACGGAAAGAACGCTCACCACATAACCGAGGCGCTGTTCAAATCATTCGCTCACGCCTTGAAAAATGCCGTGTGCATAAGCGGAAGCGAACTACTCTCAACAAAGGGCATACTGTGATATTATCGAAAGGCTGATGACCTATGATAGCTATAATAGATTACGGGGCAGGCAATATTTTTTCCGTAAAAAATGCGCTGGAACACCTCGGTATTGCCGCAAAGCTGACCTCTGACAAAAGCGAGATAGCAAACGCAGACGGCATGATACTTCCGGGCGTGGGAGCATTCGGCTTTGCTATGGAAAAGCTGCAAGAGAGCGGTCTTGCCGATATCATAAAAGAGCAGAGCGCAAAAAAGCCGCTTTTGGGCATATGCCTTGGTATGCAGCTGCTGTTTGATAAAAGCTATGAGTTCGGCGAGCATGAGGGGCTGGGGCTGATACACGGCTATGTAGACAAGATAGTCGCGCCCGACCTTGTTGTGCCGCACATGGGCTGGAACAAGCTTGAAAAGCAAAATATTTGCCCTATGCTTGAAAATGTCGGTGACGACAGCTATGTGTATTTTGTACATTCATATAAGGCGTTTTGCGACGATTACAGCATTGCCGCATACTGTGAGTACGGCGGAAAAGTTCCTGCGCTGGTTTACGACGGCAAATACGTTTACGGCGCGCAGTTCCACCCCGAAAAATCGGGAGATACAGGGCTTGCAATGCTGAAAAGTTTCGCCGGGATTTGCGAGGAGGTATAGTATGCTTGCAAAAAGAATAATACCCTGCCTTGACGTTCGCGACGGAAAGGTAGTAAAGGGCGTAAATTTTCAGGGCATACGCGAGGTAGGCGACCCCGTTGAATGTGCCGAAGAATACAACAGGCAGGGCGCTGACGAGATAGTTTTTTATGATATAACCGCGTCTCACGAGGGAAGGGGAGTATTTTTAGATGTCGTCCGTGAGACGGCAAAAAGGGTGTTCGTTCCGCTGACTGTCGGCGGCGGCATAAAGACTGTAGATGATATTCGCGATGCTTTGAGAGCAGGCGCGGACAAGGTCTCCGTGAACTCACAGGCGGTGCAGAATCCTCAGCTTATCAAAGAGGGCGCGGATATTTTCGGCAGCCAGTGTATATGCCTTGGCGTTGACGCTAAAAGGACAAAGTCTGGCGGCTGGACGGTATTTATAAACGGCGGCAGGATAGATATGCGCCTTGACCTTATCGACTGGGTGAAAAAAGCCGAGCAGCTGGGCGCAGGGGAGATATGCCTCAACTCAATTGATACCGACGGTGTTCGCGGCGGTTTTGATATACCCATGCTGAAAGAAGTCGTGAACGCTGTAAAAATACCCGTTATAGCAAGCGGCGGCGCAGGAAAGCTATCCGATTTTGCAGACGCTTTTTTGCAGACCGACTGTTCTGCGGCTCTGGCGGCTTCGCTGTTCCATTTTAAAGAGCTTACGGTGGGCGATGTAAAGGCTGACTGCCGCTCAAAGGGTATAATAGTAAGGTAAATATCGAAAGGAAGCATTATGGTAAAAATAGATATTAACGACCTTGACAGGTACTTTGAAAAGTCGCAGCTTATTCCTGCAATAGCTTTTGACGTGAACACCAAAACGGTGCTCATGCTTGCTTATATGAATAAGGAGAGCCTTAAAAAAACTCTTGAAACGGGCTATACTTGGTACTGGAGCAGATCTCGTCAGGAGCTTTGGAACAAGGGCGCGACTTCGGGACACCTGCAAAAGGTCATCTCGATATACAGCGACTGCGACAATGACACGCTGCTTCTCAATGTAGAGCAGACGGGAGCGGCTTGTCATACCGGCAGCTACAGCTGCTTTTTCAATGAAATGTATAACAGAGAGGATAAATAATATGACGGTATATGAAGAAATTTTTGAAGTGATATCGCAGAGAAAAAAGGAGTATGAAAACGGTACTGCCGCGGAAAATTCTTATACTGCGTACCTGTTTGAAAAGGGCGTTGACAAGATATGCAAGAAAGTCGGCGAGGAAGCGGCAGAAACGGTAATAGCCGCCAAAAATGGCGATAACGAAGAGCTTGCAAATGAGATAAACGATCTTTTGTATCACGTTATGGTGCTGTGCGCCAATCAGGGGCTTGCATGGGCTGACGTTGAAAAGATACTTGCCGAGCGAAATCTGAAAAATGGAAATCTTAAAACTTTTCATCAGGTGGATAAAAATACATGATAAATGAGGAATAAATATGGACAGAATAATTAAACCTATGGAGAAAAAGTACCTGTCCTCATCGCTGGATATGGTAGAGAATGTCTTTGTGCAGTGTGTCAGCCCCGAGGAGGGTAAAACGGTCAGAAGTCTTGTCGAGGAGATACGTTCAAAGAAATACTATACCCCACAGCTTGAGCTTATCATGACAAACGGCAATGACGAGATAATAGGATATGTGATGTTTTCACGTTTTCATATCGAGGGAAGATATGAAAACGAGTTGCTTATACTTACCCCTGCGGCTGTCAGGACGGATATGCAGCGCAGGCATATCTCAAAAGAGCTTATCGAATACGGCTTTGAAAAAGCAAAAGAAATGGGATTTAAAGCCGTTCTTGTGGAGGGCGATCCGAAGAATTATGTCTCTCGCGGCTTTAAGCCAAGCTATAAATTCGGGATAGAGGCAGGTCCAAATATACATTTGCCGCACCCAGACTGCCTTATGATAAAGGAGCTTGAAAGCGGTGGGGCAAAAGAAATGCACGGTCTTGTTGACTACTCGTTTTATAAGGCGCTTTCGGAAGAATGATAAAGCATTGCCTTGTCGGTATTTTTATTTTAAGAAACTATTGACAAGGCATTATTTTTGCGCTATAATAAATATACCTACAAAATAGGTATATATTATATATGAAAGGAATTGATATATATGGACAGGCAAATATACCTTGACAACGCGGCGACCACGAAGATGTCAAGGGCGGCAATTGAAGCTATGCTGCCGTATTTTGATAAAACGTTCGGCAACCCGTCCAGCCTGCATACGGCAGGGCAGAGAGCGGCTGAGGCGCTGACCGACGCAAGGAACAGAGTGGCGGCGCGTCTGGGCTGCGAACCAAGAGAGATAACCTTTACTTCGGGCGGCAGTGAAGCTGATAACCAAGCTATCATCTCTGCGGCGGCAATAGGTGAAAGAAACGGCAAAAAGCACATTGTTTCCACCGCTTTTGAACATCATGCCGTTTTGCATACCCTTGAAAAGCTGAGGAAACAGGGCTTTGAAATAACATTGCTTGACGTCGGCGAGCGCGGCTTGATTACTCCGCAGCAGGTCAGTAATGCTATCCGCGACGACACTTGCCTTGTTACGGTGATGTATGCCAACAACGAGATAGGCACTATACAGCCGATAGCAGAGATAGGCACGGTGTGCCGTGAAAAGGGCGTTATTTTCCATACAGACGCGGTGCAGGCGGCAGGGCATATTCATATAAATGTCGCACAGCAGAATATTGATATGCTGTCGCTTTCGGCGCACAAATTTCACGGTCCGAAAGGTATAGGCGCGCTGTATGTTAGAAAGGGTATCCCTCTTACATCTATTATTGAGGGCGGTGCGCAGGAGCGCGGCAAGCGTGCCGGCACTGAGAATATCCCTGCAATAATGGGCATGGCGGCGGCGTTTGAAGAAGCTTTCAAAAGTATTGATGAAAACGCTGCAAAGCTTTCGGCGTTGCGCGACAGGCTTATTGACGGCATATCCGAGATACCGCACTCTATTCTCAACGGCGACAGAGAAAAACGTCTGCCGTCAAACGTGAACTTCTGCTTTGAGGGCATAGAGGGTGAGTCACTGCTGCTTTTGCTTGATGACAAGGGCATATGCGCATCTTCGGGTTCTGCGTGTACTTCGGGTTCGCTCGACCCCAGCCATGTTCTTCTGGCTATCGGCAGACCTCACGAGGTGGCGCACGGATCTCTGCGGCTGTCGCTTTCGGAGGAAAACACCGACGATGAAATTGACTACACGATAAAAAGCGTGAAAGAAACGGTAAATTATCTGCGGAGCATATCGCCCGTGTGGCGCGATCTTGCCAGCGGCAAAAAAGAATTTGTTTT
>CANRDG010000154.1 GCA_947629275.1 uncultured Clostridia bacterium
GTAATCACAATGTACACCGAAAAGGCGTTCATCATGGCTGTTATAGCTTTTGCGGCATTTGTGTTGTTCGCTTCATCTGCAAATAAAAAGAAAATAGTTGCAGGCGAGGCGTGGCTCATCATTGCTGCATCTGCCGCCTGCCTTATCGAGCCCGTGATGTATATGTCATACTTTTTCTCAAACAATTTACAGGCAGGCTTCTCTGACGACCTTGACGGCGTAAAGTTCAGAACAATGTACGGTTTTCTGATATACGCGCTGCCTATACTCGTTTCTGCGCTGCTCATGCTGGCATCTCTTATAGTGCTTGTAAGGCTTGCAAAAGAAGAAAAAGTTTCTTTGTCCGGCGGTGAGACTGCTAATCCTGCCCAGCCGCAGGAACCTTCCGCTCCCGTTGTGTTCCCGACGGTAAGCGAACAGCTTGACAACAGCGTTTTTGCCAGACCTGTCGAGCCTATGCAGGAGGAAATGCCCTCGGTACAGCCGGTTGAAGAGAAAGCTCTTGCAGAGGAAACACCTGCCGCGGAGGAAATGCCTGCTGCCGAAGAGCCTAAAGCCGAAGAAATGCCTGCTGTTCAGCCTGTTATAGAGGTGGCAGAAAGCGTTCAGGCGGTATTCTGCGCAAACTGCGGCAACAAGCTCGATCCCAATGCCAAGTTCTGCAACAACTGCGGTGCTAAAAGATAACGGAGGGCTCGAGTGAAAAAGCCAAACTTTTTTGTAAAGTCTCTGCCTGCGATAATGAAGATCATGGCGAAGTCGGCTGTGATTTTTGCAGCTGCTGCGGTAATATTTATACTGTTGGGCAATCCGCTCAAAACAACGCTTATCGGAGCTTTGATACTGTGGGCGGCGCTTTTCGTTCTGCTGCTGATAACGCAGTATATCGCTATACAAAAAGCAAAACCGTACTTAGATGTGTACTTTGAAAAAGGCTTGTGCGACGAGTATGCAGAAGAATTCAAGCGTGTTGAGATAGACGAGCGGAAAAGACCGTCGGAGTATAACAAACTGCGCCTTGCAAGCATTTATATCGCTATCGAGAGGTTCGACGCGGCAGAGGCTATCTACAATAATTCGACCGTTTTTACCCAGCCAAACGCCACGCCTATGGAAAAGCGGCTGTTTTACAACGACCTTATGGCGCTGCGGCTCGCGCAGTTTAAAACGCAGGAGGCGGCGCAGATATATAACGAATGTTCAATCTTTATGGGTGAACAGGCGCTTAAAAACATATCATACCGCAATACGTGGAACAGCAACTACCTTACGCTGCTTTTTCAGCAGGGCAGGGTAGACGAGGCAATGGCGTTCTGGCAAAATACCGCGGTCAAAGATACGGAAAAAGACAATACGAAAATTCTTTTCCTGGCAAGCATAGCGGCAGGTATGCTGCTGAACGGCAGAGAGCAGGAAGCGCAGGAATATGAGCGTCAGGCGAGAGAGCTTGCCGAAACCAGCGACAAGTACGAAATGCCGTGGCAAAAAGAGTATATGCACCACTTTATTGATAGAGAGATAGGCAGAGTGCGCGAACATTTTGCAGCCGCGCGGTGATTGACAAAGGCGGCAGACTGTTGTATAATAATAGGTAGAAATTTTTTAAGTTAATACCGAAAGGGAGTTTATAAAATGAAGAAGTCAGTAAGAAAAGCTATCATCGCAGGAAACTGGAAGATGAACAAAACAAGACCCGAGGCTAAGGCTCTTATAGAGGCTATAAAACCGCTGGTCGCAAACGCCGAGGGCAATGTAGAGGTTATAACTTGTGTGCCTTTTACAAACCTTGAAACGGCTGTTGCAGCTACGGCAGGCTCTAATGTAAAAGTCGGCGCTGAGAACGTTCACTTCGCAGAGAGCGGCGCTTACACAGGTGAGATATCCGCTACAATGCTTGTCGAGGTGGGCGTTGAGTACGTTGTTATCGGTCACAGCGAGAGAAGACAGTATTTCGGCGAAACCGACGAAACCGTAAACAAGAGAACTATCGCAGCTCTTAATGCAGGTCTTAAACCGATAGTATGTGTAGGCGAGCTGAAATGGGAGCGCGAGTGCAACATAACCGAAGAAGTTATCGCGCGGCAGATAAAGCTTGATCTGTGGTCGCTTACCGCAGAGCAGATAAAGAACGTTGTAATAGCTTACGAGCCTGTATGGGCTATTGGCACAGGTCTTACAGCTACACCCGATCAGGCTGAGGAAGTTTGCGCTTACATACGCGCCCAGCTTGCCAAACTGTATGACGAAGCTACCGCAGAGGCGGTAACTATTCAGTACGGCGGCTCTATGAACGCTAAAAATGCCGCAGAGCTTCTTGCCAAGCCGAATATCGACGGCGGACTTATCGGCGGCGCGTCGCTCAAAGCCGAGGACTTCAACGTTATAGTTCAGGCGGCTGTAAACGGCTAAACTATTTAGAAATATTTATCTGAAAGGAAATGTATATGTCTAAAAAACCTGTTGCACTTATTATAATGGACGGCTTCGGCTACAACCATTCAAGTTACGGCAACGCTATCAGAGCCGCAAAAACGCCCAACCTTGACAGACTTTTGGCAAAATATCCGCACACCCTGATAGGTGCGAGCGGCATGAATGTCGGTCTGCCCGACGGACAAATGGGCAACTCCGAGGTGGGTCATACCAACATCGGCGCAGGCAGGATAGTTTATCAGGAGCTTACAAGGATAAGCAAGTCTATAAAAGAGGGCGACTTCTTTAAAAACGAGGCTTTCAAAAAGGCTGTGGCAAACTGCCGCGAAAATGATTCAGCGCTGCACCTGTTTGGTCTGCTTTCAGACGGCGGCGTACATTCGCACAATACCCACCTTTACGGTCTGTTGAAGCTCGCAAAGGAAGAGGGACTTAAAAAAGTATACGTTCATTGTTTCCTTGACGGAAGAGATGTACCCCCGACGAGCGGCGCTGACTTCGTCGAAGAGCTTGAAAAGAAGATGAACGAGATAGGCGTAGGCAAAATAGCTACCGTGATGGGCAGATATTACGCCATGGACAGAGATAACCGCTGGGAAAGAGTCGAGAAAGCGTATTCGGCTATCGTTTACGGCGAGGGCGTTGAGTGCGCTGATGCGGTAGAGGCTGTAAAAGCTTCATACGCCGCAGAAGTCACCGACGAATTTGTTGTGCCTGCCGTTATCAATAAGAGCGGTACGGTAAAGGCAAATGACAGCGTTATTTTCTATAACTTCCGCCCCGACAGAGCAAGAGAGATAACCCGTACTTTCGTTGACGACGAGTTCAAGGGCTTTGAGAGAAGAAACGGAAGATTTCCGCTTTACTATGTATGCATGACGCAGTACGACGCCACCATGCCAAACGTTGATATTGCTTTCAGACCCGAGGGTCTTACCAACACGCTGGGCGAGTATATTTCAAAGCTTGGCATGACACAGCTGAGGATCGCGGAAACAGAGAAGTATGCGCACGTTACTTTCTTCTTCAACGGCGGCGTTGAAGCGCCTTTTGAAAACGAGGACAGGGTGCTTATACCTTCTCCTAAGGTAGCTACATACGACTTGCAGCCCGAGATGAGCGCTTACCCCGTCTGCGATGAGGTAGTAAAGAGAATAGAGTCGGGCAAGTATGATGTTATAATCCTCAACTACGCAAACTGCGATATGGTAGGTCATACAGGCGTGTTTGAAGCCGCCGTAAAGGCTGTTGAAGCAGTAGACACCTGCATGGGCAGAACTGTTGATGCAGTACTCAAAATGGGCGGCGTGGCTCTTGTTACCGCTGACCACGGCAACGCCGACAAGATGTATGAGGAGGACGGTTCACCGTTCACAGCGCATACAACAAATCTTGTTCCGCTTATAATTGCAGGAGCAGATGATGACATCACCCTGCGCGAGGGCGGCGTTCTGGCAGACCTTTCACCCACCATTCTGAAAATTCTCGGCATAAAACAGCCCGAGGAAATGACAGGCGAAAGCATTGTAAAATAATACAGATAACAAAATCGGCGCGTACTTTTTGGGTACGTGCCGTTTTTATTATTTGCTCACTATTTTGTAATACGTGCGTGCCGTCAGCGAGTACACCAGCGCATACAGCACCGCGAACGCTAAAAAGCAGGCAAGAAGACACAGCGCGAAAAGCGGAGCGTTGTTCATGTTCATCATAAGCATAAGCCGCCGTATAAGCGGGAACGAGAATGCCGTGTGCAGCCCTGCGGTAAGCAGCGGCAGAAAGAACACCTTAACTATCTGCGAGTGTATCGAACGCTTTACCTCCGCGCGGCTCATGCCGACGTTCTGCATTATCTCAAAGCGTTTTTTGTCATCGTACCCCTCCGATATCTGCTTGTAGTAGATTATCAGAACGGTCTCCATAACAAACAGTATCCCTAAAAACGTTCCTAAAAAGAACAGTCCGCCGTACAGAGAAATAAAGCTGTCGTGTGCGCTGTATTTCGCGTTTATCATCATGTACCGGCCGCTGCCGGCAAGGCAGACTTCCAACAGATGTTTCACGCTCTCATCTCCGCCGCCCTCAACGTCAAAATTGTAGATATTTTGTATAAACGAAGCGTTCTCGCCGTAAACACCTTGCTGATACTCGTTCAGCCTCTGCACCTCGTCGTCACCGCTGACAACAACGCCCATTTTCTGCGTTATATTGTAAGTTTTTTCGTTCGGGAA
>CANRDG010000155.1 GCA_947629275.1 uncultured Clostridia bacterium
TTTACGCCGTCTTTCGTAATGTATGTATTTTCAGGCGATACCGACGGGCAGGTAACCAGCTGACCCTTGCCGTTGTCTATAAGAAAATCTTCAAAAAACTCTGCCGCCTCAAGCATTGTGTCATACTTTTCTTCAAGAAAGTTTCTGTCAAGCGTATACCTGTAATGCTCCCACAAATGAAGGCACAGCCACGCCGCTCCCATAGGCCACTGCGTTCCCGGCGTCCACAAGTCCTGCGGCGCGCAATCGCCCCAAAGGTCGGTGTTGTGGTGGCACACAAAGCCTTTGCAGCCGTACATCAGCCGCGCCGTTTCTCTGCCCTGAGAGCGCATTTTTTCTATAAGGTCAAAAAGCGGCTCGTGCAGCTGAGATAAATCACAGCTTTCCGCGCACCAGTAATTCATCTCGGTGTTTATGTTTATCGTGAATTTGCAGCCCCACGCAGGCCACATATCCTTGTTCCATATCCCCTGCAAATTTGCAGGCAGCGTGCCTTTTCTGCTTGAAGAAATAAGCAGATACCTGCCGTAGTTGAAGTACATCTCAACCAGTTTGTTGTCGGGCGCGCCCTTTATATTTTCAAGCCGCTTGTCAGTCGGCAGGCTGCTTTCGCCGTTGTCGCAAAATGTAATACTGCACCTGTTAAACAGTTCTTTGTAGTCTTTTATATGGTCTTCAAGTATAGTATCGAAGCCCTTTGCCGCCGCTCCTTCGCAAGTTTTCACGCTTGCCGCGCGGTAATTTTCATAGCCGTGGTAATAGCTAGTTTCGCAGGCAAAATAAATGTTAGCCTCGCTTGCGCCGTCAACACATATATTCATGCCTCTCGCATATGGCTGCACATCGGCTGTCACCTTTATGCAGCAGGCAAAATTTATGCCATTCCTGCCGCCCATACCGCCGCTGTACATAAGAGTATCATCGCTTGCGGGGTGGTTTTCGTCTATGTAGTCGTCCCTGCCGTCCATACGCACAGAAAAAGATACAAGCGGCTGAGTGCATTTTATATTCACCGCAATAACGCTGTCAGGGTTAGATGCTATGACAGTTCTCGTGTATCTTGCGCCCGTTTTTTCGTCTGCAAACTCCGTCACCGCCACAGCGTTTGAAAGGTCAAGGCTTCTGCGATATTCAGTGACATCGCCGTCAAACGGCATATCTATATACATAGAACCAAGCGTTTGGTAATGGGGCTGATTTACAGGCGTTCCGCTAAAGCAATCGGTGACAATTCTTTCCGCTTCGGGTATCTTTCCGTCAAGCAAAAGGGCGCGCACCTTATCAAGATTTTTAAGCGCCGAGGGGTTGTTTCGCTCTCGCCTGCCGCCCGACCACACGGAATCTTCATTCAGCTGTATCTCCTCGCACTTAGCCCTGCCGAAAACCATTCCGCCCAGTCTGCCGTTGCCAACCGGCAGAGCTTCGTTCCAGTCTGCTGCTTCGCTTTCATAAAAAAGCAATTGCGAACGATTATCCATTGCCTCACCCCCAAAGTCTTAAAAATGCAGATATATATTTAGTATAACACATTTACGTCCGAATTGCAAGCCCCCCGAATGCCGAAAAAAGGCGCACAAAACAAAAAGCGTCCGCTATTTCACGGACGCAATATGTTCATTTTTGTCGTTACGGCAAGTTTTTAACAAGCTCGCGATCTTTTGCCGTTTTGTAAATTGCCTCTGCAATAGCTTTTGCGTATGCATCGCAGTTATCGTCAAAAAGCTTGTTGTCCTGCTCGTCCTGCATAAAGCCAAGCTCCACAAGGCATGAGGGCATATTTGTTTCCCTGTTCACCTGATAATTCACATACTCGTTGCCACGGTAGCCAAAGTTCACGCCTCTGTCAGCCGAAATCCCAACGCCTTTCAGGCCGTCCAGAATATTCTGAGCAAGCGCGGTATCGGTCTCGGGCTTTTCGTTGTGTACCCACACTTCAACGCCCTGCGCCTCTCCGTCAAAATAATTTCTGTGCAGAGAAACAAATATCACGGCTTTTGAATCATTTGCAATTTTACACCTGTCGTCCAGCGTAACGTAAACGTCCTCGGTTCGTGTCATAATAACGTTTACGTTCATATCTTTCAGATGTTTTTCAACAAGTTTTGCTATCCTCAAGCAGTCTTCCTTTTCATACCGCGCGCCGCTAAAGTCCGTCGAGCCTACGTCTTCTCCGCCGTGACCTGCATCTATCACCACCGTAAACAGTGTGTTGTCCGTCGGCTGCTGAACACTTTCGGGCGTATCCTGCTGAGATGATATAGCAGATGCATTTGCTTTAACAGCCGAAGAGCTGTCATCTTTTGAAAGCGCGCCCTTTATCGCTCCCACCAGCGCGCTTATCAGCATAACTATGCCCACTATCAACGCTATAAGAGCCACCAAGGCAATTATTACCCTGTCCCACAGTATTTTGTATTTTTTCTTTCTGTGAGTATTGTGAGCAGGCTGCTCCCTCTGCGGCTGAAAGTTTCTTTCCTCGTCCATTATAAATTGTCTCCCTTCCTGATTTTTTGTTCTACAATGTTTTTTCTATCTCTGTTGTTTCGTCGCAGTATTCGCAGACGGCTTGTCCGTCCTTTATAACAAAATAATGCGGCAGATATTTTTCAGTATTTGTAATGCACTTGTCGTTACTGCATTTTATTTCATTATGTATCTCGCCTTTGAAAAGCGGTGCAGGCTTCAGGCTCTTTTCAAGTATCAGAAGAATAAGCGCCATTCTTACATACATTCCGCAGTTTGCTTGTTTGAAGTACATCGCTCTTGGGTCGTCGTCAACGCCTATCGTTATCTCGTCAACTCTCGGCAGCGGGTGCAGCACAACAAGATCTTTCCTTGCCTTTTTCATCTTTTCTTCGTCAAGGACGTACACGTCTTTCTGCTCTAAATACTGCTGCTGCGATGCAAACCTTTCTCTCTGTATCCTCGTCATGTAAAGCACGTCAAGGTCGGCTATCGCATCTTCAAGCCTTTCTTCCTCGCGGTACTCTGCGTTGTGTTCGTCAAGTATCTTCTTTATGTAATTTGGCAGCTCCAGTTCCTTTGTAGAGATAAGCACGAACCTGTTGTCGGGCATACAGCTCATGGCTTTTATAAGCGAATGAACAGTCCTGCCATTTTTAAGGTCGCCGCACATACCGATAGTCAGACCGCTGAGTTTTCCCTTCGTTTCGTAAAGTGTCAGCAAATCGGTAAGTGTCTGCGTCGGGTGAAGATGACCGCCGTCACCTGCGTTTATAACAGGACATTCAGCCGATATGGCCGCCGCTTTTACAGCTCCGGGGCTTGGGTGGCGCATTACCAGAATATCGCCGTATGTACTTACTATCTTGGTGGTGTCTTTTATGTTCTCGCCCTTTGCGACAGATGAAGTTGACGGGTTGTCAAAGCCTATCAGCGAACCGCCCAGCCTAAGCATTGCCGCCTGAAACGACATCTGCGTTCTCGTTGACGGCTCATAAAAAAGCGTTGCCATTATCTTGCCTGCGCACCTTTGAGTGTACCTTTCGGGGTGCTGCATTATCTCATGGGCAAGCACTACTATATCTTCCCACCAAACGGTCGAATAATCGCTCAGATCTATAAGATCTATATATTCATCGCGCATACAACTCGCTCCATTCGCTGTAATATTACATTTTATTATAACATAAAAGCAAAGCGTTATGTTATAATTGTCCGATACGTTGGGAACAGACCCATTGGTCTGCGTATCGACGAGGACATAAGAGTATAATAAAATCATTTATGATTTTATTATAGCACACTACCGTCCGTTTTGCAAGTACATTTTAACGACGATATAAGCTCCCTGTATTCCTCTGCTGACATTAAAGAATTCACAATATCCAAAAGCGCCTTTGAGGAAACACAGGGCACTTTCAACGCCCTGCACATCTCTTCGCGCATTTTACGGCTTTTTTTGCCGCCCGAAACGCCGTCTTCTATAAATTGCTGCATAGTCACCCGCTCGCCGCTTCTTTCGCCGCAAAAGCGCACACCGCACCTTTCAAGCGCCTCGCAAATAAGGGCAGGCTCTATGCCCTCAACACCCAGTTTGCCCTCTTTTGAAGGTGCATTTTTTCTCTTTTCCTTGCCAAAAATTTCGGGCACATATGCGTTATATATCTTAGCGTCATCACCTGCAATGCTCTTTATCCTGCCGCGTATCATATTGCCTGCACTGTCGCTGTCCGTCATGATGATAATTCCCGTGGTTTTGGCGTAATGCCTTACAAGCGCCTGAATATCCTTGTCCTTGTATATGCCGAAACCGTTCGTAACTATTATCACCGCATCAACGATCTGCGAAAGATGTATCTTGTCATACTTACCCTCAACTATTATCGCCTGTTCTATATGCAGCATGGCTATTTCTCCAGCATTTCGGTAATGCAGCGCTCCAGCAGTATCCTGTCATCTGTCCTCATCTGCTTTGACTGCATATCAGCCTTCGCTATTGAGGTTATGCATCTGCGTATGCGCTGTTCGCTAACGCCGCGGCAGTCGTTGAATGCGTGCTTTATCACGAACGAGCGGTTCTTGGCGTATTCAAAATCCTTTGCAACATCGTCAACGCCCTTACCGGCAGGCATGGCTGCCTTTGCTCTGTATATATCAAGAAAAGA
>CANRDG010000156.1 GCA_947629275.1 uncultured Clostridia bacterium
TTTTGACGTTTATCAATATTTTCAAGGGTATGATACCGCGAGGAGAGATAAAATTGCAACTGACAGGTCTGTTCTTTTTGTTCATGTTTCTGCCGCTTGCTATACTGTTCTCATATTTTGACCGCAGTGTAGAATATAAAAATTTTATTCTTGTAGTTTTTTCTGCGCTTTTCTTTGTATGGGGAAAGGGCATAGGCATTGCTGTGTGTGCGGTGCTTTTGTCGTCTGTTCTTGACTGGCTGCTGGGGCTTTTATGCGGAAGTAAAAAACACACCGCTCTGCGCCTTGCAGGACTTGCGGCGGCATTTTTGGGCAATGCGGCGCTCGTTATATGGGCATCACGGGATATGGAGCTTATAGGCGTGCGCAGGCTTGCGCTGGTTTTATACGGGCTGAGGGCTGTTTCATACGCGTTTGACTGCTTTACAAGAAAGACGGCGGCGGATAAAAACCTGCTGAACGTTATGACATATCTTATATCTTTCCCGATGATGACAGCTGCACCGCTTGTGAGATACGGTGACATTTGCAGGCAGCTGCGTGAGCGAAATGTAGACGGAGAGGACATATCTCAGGGACTTGACAGCATGGTAGTAGGCATTGCGAAATTCGCGATAGCTTCGCCCGTGCTGCTGGCTGTTTCGGCGGCAGGGTTTGACAGGAGCGAGATAACGCTTTCGGGCAGTGTTATAGGCATGGCGGCTTATATTCTGCGCTTTTGCATATACTGGTCTGCGCTGGCTGACATTTCCGTAGGCTGCGGCAGGCTGTTCGGCTTTGTATACCCGAAAGGCTATTCGTTCGTTGATATGAGCAAAGGAGTAACGGGGCTTGCTAAAAGCCTGAACGGCACTCTGAACGGCTTTGTATATGATGTTACCGTTCGCCCGATACTGAAAAAGAGCCGTATTGCGGCAGGGGTTTCCTGCATACTGTGCGGTGCGCTTTCGGCGGCGTGGTTTGGGCAGAGCATTTTCTTTTTGGCGGCAGGTGCGGCGGCAGGGCTTATATTCGCTGCCGAGAGGCTGCTTTCCAAAAAAATCAAAGACAGCAAGCCGCTTACATGGTGCTACACTGCAATAGTGCTTACTGTAATAGTTGGTATCACGCGGTTTGACAGCGTTTCAGCTCTTGCGGACTGGGGAAAAGGTCTTGCAGGCATGGGAGAGCCGTATATTTTAAGCGTTGCGCTGAAAGAGGTCATAAAGAAGTATTTCTTTGTACTGCTGGTGCTGGCGGCGGCGTATTTTCCGCCTGTGAGATACCTTTGCAAACATATTGTACAGCAGTTTTCGCAAAGGTCTGTGCGCTGGTACGGAGCGTTTATGATACTGAAAACGCTTGCGCTGTGTGTATTGCTGCTGCTTAGTGCGGCATCGCTGGCAGGCGCGGCGCCGTGGTCTGTATAAGGAGGGGAGCGGCATGAAGAATCTTGACAGCGAGAGAAACGATGATCTTGACATAACGCTGGGCGGTATGAAGACGTCTAAAAATACCAAAAATACTGATAAAATTGAAGCTGAAGAAGTTTACGAAAATTATGAAGATGGATATTATACAGAAGGACCTTTGGAAAATGAAGTGTATGAAGAAGTGCTGGGCGGCGGCGCGAAAGCCATACCCGAGGAGGACTACAGGGCTGACGAAGTGCTGAAAGGAATGGCGCGCGATACTGTGAGGGGACATTATGTGTTTTTTGACCTTGCGGTGCTGATAACGACTGTTTTTGCTATAGCTCTGACACTGCTGCTTATGCGCGAGACCGACAGGTACGGAGAGGACAACGTTAAGCTGTCGTTTCAGTCGTTTATGGACGGCTCGTACACGCAGGCTATGAGCAACCGCTACCTAAGCAGGCTGAACATTGACAAGCTGGCGGAGAAGATAGAGAATATTTCGGGGCATCTATACGGCTTCGGCGGCATGGTGCAGGCTTTGCCGGAAGATGAGATCTCGCCCGACGATCAGCCAAACGCCGGGTATGTAACTAATTTTCCGCAGTACACAACGGCAACGACCACAACGACTTCTTCGCAGGAAACTACCGAGGAAGTTTCGGCGGTGATAGACCCCGAACTCACGGGCACAGCGGTAACAATGAAGCCGTCTTCGATAACGATAGAGACAAGCTTTACGGGTAAGGTATCTATCTACACAACGCTGACATCGAGCTACACGACGACGGGCGCATACAAACCGACCGCCACGAAGCCAAAGACCACTCCGCCTGCAACTGAGCCGCCGCAGAGCGTTTCTGACAGTGAAGTAAGCCCGAGCGAGACCACGCCTGACGGCAGCGAAACAACACCCGATACGTCTTCGGATACAAATAGCGAGACCACGCCGCAGACTCCCGAAGTTACCGAGACGCCCTCGGTAACTACCACGCCGCCCGAGACCCCTGCGCCGTGAGCAAAGCGATAAACCCGTTCGCATACTCTGATGACAACAAGAGATACCACACGTATAATTACTACCTGCGCGGACGGTTCGGAAAAAAGGTGTCGAAAGTATCGCTAAATTTAGGGCTTTCATGCCCTAACCGCGATGGCACGAAAGGCAGGGGCGGCTGCATATTCTGTTCGGGTGCGCGCAGTGGTGAATTTGGCGGCGACCCGTGCCAAAGCATTGAAAGCCAGTTTGAGAGCGTTAAAAGCGTGCTCCAAGGCAAGTGGAGCGCCTGCCTTTATATAGCGTATTTTCAGGCAGGCACTAACACTTACGCAGACTGCGGTTTTCTGAAAGAAAATTTTGAAAGGGCGCTGAATTTGCCCGGTGTTGTAGGGGTAAGCGTTGCAACGCGCTGTGACTGCCTTGACGAGCAAAAAGCCGATATGCTCGCCTTACTTTCTGAAAAAACGTATCTTGTTGTGGAGCTGGGTCTGCAAACGGTACACGACAGCACTGCCTCCCTTATAAACCGCTGTCATACTTTTGAAGATTTTTTGAAAGGGTATGAAATGCTTGCCAGCCGCGGAATAAACGTTTGCGTACACCTTATTGACGGTCTGCCCGGCGAGGACAGGGAGAAGATGCAAGAAAGCGCGAAAGTTGTGGCTTCTCTTTCTCCGCACGCTGTAAAACTGCACCTGCTGCACGTGCTGAAGGGAACAACGCTAGCGCAGATGTACCAAAGCGGCGGATATACACCGCTTAGTATGGAAGAATATGTGAACATAGTGTGCGACCAGCTGGAGGTGCTGCCGTCAAAGACCGTGATAGAGCGAATAACGGGCGACGGCGCGAAAAGTGAGCTTTTAGCCCCTATGTGGAGTACGAATAAATTTGCGGTAATGAACGCTATTGACAAAGAAATGGCGCGGCGCGACAGCTTTCAGGGGAAGGATTATAAAATGTGAGTAAACAAAGGTTGCTTTGTCGGGCGGTCAAACAATGCGATAAATCGGAATTTTAGGAGAGAACAAAAATGATTTCTGAAATTTATGATAGACGAAGTATAAGGAAATTCATAAATAAGCCCATATCGCAAAAAGATATTACAGATATTATCCAAAGTGGAATAAAAGCTCCTTCTTCTAAAAATAGACAACCTTGGAAGTACATTGTGATACAAGGAAATGCTAAAGAAGAAATGTTAAGAGTCTTCCGCCAAGGAATTGAAAGAGAAGAAAACGATAGAGCATTATTGCCAGAAAGCAAACAACATATAACTGCGGCAAAATACACTGTTGATATAATGGAAGAAGCGCCAACTATAGTTTTTGTTGTGAATTCACTGGGGAAAAGTATTCTATCAGAATTAACACCAGAAGAACGTGTTTATGAAATCTGTAATATTCAAAGTATAGGCGCCTCTATACAAAATATGCTCCTTGCCGCTACTGAAAAAGGAATAGGCAGTCTTTGGATATGCGACATTTATTTTGCGTATTCAGAATTGTGTAAATGGTTGAACAGTGACGGACAACTTGTTGCTGCTATTGCATTTGGTTATCCAAATGAATTTCCTAAAGAAAGACCTCGCAAGAAAATTGATGATATAATTGAGTGGAGAACCTAATTAAGCGAAGTAACAAATTCTGATTTATCATAGTAAATGTTCTGTACAAATATAAACGCCCTCTCAAAACGTTCAAAAGCGTTGAGAGGGCGAAACTTTTGGGTGCTGTGGGGCGGTGAACAGCTCCGCAGGCGTGCTGCGAAAGCAGCAAAAATAAATCTTGCCTCTTGCTTCTGAATCTCTTGCCTCTAATAGAAAAAGGCTCTCTTTTTACAAGAAAGCCTTTTTATTATGCTGATTTTCTGTTTTACGCTTCCTCGAAAGCATCTTTGCCCAGTCCGCAGGTGGGGCATGTCCAGTCGTCGGGTACGTCCTCCCACTTGGTGCCGGGGGCTATGCCGTTGTCGGGGTCGCCCAGCGCTTCGTCATATACATAGCCGCAGGGGCAAGCATATTTCTTCATATTCATACTCCTTTCATTGTGTATGTATTACTTGAAGTATCTCTCCAGAAGTCCTTTCAGAGCCTTGCCGTGACGTGCCTCGTCTCTTGCCATTTCGTGAACGGTGTCGTGGATAGCATCAAGGTTGTTCTTCTTAGCGCACTTTGCAAGGTCAGTCTTGCCCTGAGTTGCGCCGAACTC
>CANRDG010000157.1 GCA_947629275.1 uncultured Clostridia bacterium
GGCGGCTGGCACATAGTCTGCCTCGGCTTTCGGCAGATACACCCGTGGATGCCCTACCACAATCTCGGCAGAGAGGTATTTCTCGTGCCTGCAAGTATAACAAGTGACGGCTGGATAGCGGCAGGCAACAACGGCGTTTGCGATGAGAGTTTTGAAATGCCGGGCGGCTTTACACAACAGAGCAATAAATTGTACACTTTTGAAGAAGTGGACAGACGTTTTCTGCGCATACCGAATATAGATAACTACAGTTTTTCTGAAGATACAATTCGCCTTACGGGCTGCGATAAAACGCTCGATGATGTCGCATCTCCGACGTTTGTTGGTATGCACCAGCGCGATTTTGTGTTTGAAATGCGTACCGCTGTTACAGCTTTCGAGGGCATGGGCGAGGCAGGCATAACGGCGTTTATGTGCGAAGACGAACACTATGAAGCTGCTATAGTTAAAGACGGCAGTGGTTTCAACGCGATACTCAGGCTGAATATCGGCGGCATAAAGCATATCGAGAACACTATCAGGATAGGCGACGTTTCAAAAATACCGACTCAGCTTGTTTTGCAAGGGAACAATTTTTTGTACAGTTTCGCGGTGCGGCAGGGCGATACGCTTACCGAGCTCGGCAGCGGAAAAACAAAGTACCTCAGCAGTGAGGTATCAAGCGGCTTTACGGGTACGCTGCTTGCTCTGTACGCTACAGGAAATGTTACAGCGCAGTTTGAGAGACCGTTCGTGAAATATGAATGATGTAACAGTAAAAGAAAGCCGCCTGCCCGTAGACGACGGTTTTATATACACAAAAACTTTTTCGCCGAACATAAACACTGATACCGCTGTTATACTTTCGCATGGATTCAATTCCTCGCATGATGAACTTTGCGACTTGGCTTTTGCTCTTGCAAATCGTGGCGTGTATGCCGTCTGCTATGATTTTCGCGGTGGTTCGCTGCGCTCAAAAAGCAGCGGAAATTCGCTTGATATGAGCGTTGCCACAGAAACAAGCGACCTTATGAAAGTTGCCGAAAGTATAAAAGATAAAAGCGTCAACCGCATTTTTCTGTACGGAGAAAGTCAAGGCGGATTTGTGTCTGCGCTGGCTGCTGCCGAAACGCCAAGGCTTTTTTGCGGACTTATGCTTTTGTACCCTGCGTTTTGCATACCCGATGACTGGCAGGGTAAACATTTGGACAGTAACACGCAGATCATGGGCATGGAAATTTCACAAAAGTATATAGATGATCTCCCGCAGTATGACGTATTTGAAAGAATGAAAAACTTCGGCGGCAAGGCGCTTATTGCCCACGGCACTGCCGACAGCGTTGTTGACATAAGCTATTCAGAAAAACTGGTGAAGTATTTTAAAAATGCCTCACTTACAAAATACCCCGGAGAGGGGCATGGGTTCGGCAGTGAGGCAAGAGAAAAGTGGGTAAAAGAATGTACGCGATTTGTACTTGAAAACTAACAATAAAGACCGATGTAAAAACGTCGGTCTTTTTCGTATCTTCTGTTATTTTTTGTAGTACTTGTCCGCCACGTAAAGGCACTTTTTAAAATGCTCGTCGGTGCGCGGCACATGGTGTGTGTTCATAACGGCAGGCAGAGTAAATATATCTCCGTACCTTTCAAAAAGCTGCGTTTCCCAGTCGTTCGGAACGCTGTATTCAACGCCGTCAAACACAAGCTTTTTCAGCGGGAATATCCTGTCATACGGCACTATGCAGCCGGGTTTTGCCGCAAAACACGAAAAGTTGTCTATCGACCATATTATGTGCGTGCCCGTATCCGCCGCAACGCCTATCCCACTATTCAGCCTCGCCAGCTCGCCGTCTATCAGCGCAATTGTGTCCTTGTCAAAAATGCGCCGGTTTTCCCAGTATGTTAAAGTTGGGTCATTATTTACACACTTGTATTTCAGCATACCGTTGCTGAAACGCACCCTGCTCTCTCTCTGCTTTGCCACTGTTGCGGCAGGATCGTTGCTGTTCACAAAATCGTAAACGAATATATCAACAAAAACCTTTATATTCTCTTCCTTGAAAACTATCCTGACAATGTTGCAGGTGTCGCGGTCAATGCAGTAGTATTTGTCCAGCTTTATAAATGTGTCGCAGTTTTCCATGACCTTTTCAAGCTTGTCAATGTCCTTTCGTATCATGCCGACGTCCACGTCGTCGTCCCAAGGTATAAATCCCTTGTGCCTTACCGCGCCTATCAGCGTGCCGAAGTCCAGCCAGTAATCAATGTCATTTTCTTTGCATATCCTGCCAAACTCCCTTAAAAGCGCCGTCAACGACTGCTGCAATGCCAGCATAGGCTCGTCTTCTGTTTTCAGCGACATAAAGAATCGTTTTTTCGCGTCGAGAGACGTCTCCCCCTCCGCTTTCAGCTCGTTCCAGTGTATGAACTGCTCTTTATTGTAGTTGTCGGTTATCAGCCTTTTCAGTGAATCCAACTGTGCGCTCATCTGCGGCGCCGAATCTGCGCTCTCGTAAATGTGCAAAGCATCTATCATGATAAAGTTGCCCAGCCCGTAAAGCAATCCGCCCCTGAAGCCGAAATAAATGTACCCGTCAGCGTTGGGCGAAAAGTTTACCGAAAACGACGTCCACCTTTCGGCATCGTTTTTTGAAATGCCGTATTCGCCTATCTTTTGTATGCGCTTCCTGTCGCCGCTTAGTATGCAAAAATCAATGTGGTGCGATACCGTTTTTATCTTAAAAGATACCGTCAGCGTGTAGCTTATACCCCTTTTGAGAGGGCACGCGAGCGTAAGGCAGGCGTAGTCGTTCGCCTCTGTTTTCGGCTTGCGCGAAAGTTTTATAACGCCCCTGTGATAGCTCTCGGTAAAGCAGTTTGAAGTGTATTTGTAATTAAGCACCGGTGAATTGTACTGAAACGGCTGTATTGACATACTACTACCCCTTTGTCATATTCTTAATATATTTTATCACAAAACTATCGCCCTGTCAATGCATAGTATTCTCATATTTTTCTAAAGCCTCAAGGCATTTCAGATATTGCTTTTCAGTCCTCGCAACGTGCGTGTGACCCACCATATCCCTCGGCAGAGAATATATATCTCCGTAAAGCTCCGTCAGCCTTTCATCTATCTTGTTCGGCGCAAGGCATACTATGCCGTCAAACTCAGCCTGCGCAAGCGGAAATATCCTGTCAAAGCTTTGTATTCCGCCCTTTCTCGAAGCAAAAAAGTCAAAATTGTCTATTCCCCATATGACCGCATTACCGCTGTCACCCACGCCGAGTATCTCGTTGTATTCGTCGCGGCGCTCGGTTATTATCCTGTTGTGCTGCGGATCGTAAATTTTCAGACGTTCTTCTCTGTTAAGGTCGGGCGTATTGTCAACGTGTTTGAATTTCAGCATCTCGTCGCTGAAAAGCCTGCGGTACTTCTTTACCTGCTCCCACTTTGCCTGCATATCGTCCGTCTCTATAAGGTCGTGTATGAATATATCGATAAACACCTTTACATCATCGTCCGGGTATCTTATCCGCACAACATTGTTGGTAAACCCTTCCACGCAGTAATGCTGCGTTACCTTTATGAACGTATCTTCGCCCTTCACAGCTTCTTCCAAACGCGCTATGTCTTTTCTAAGCATACCAACGTCTATGTCATCGTCCCACGGCACAAATCCCCCGTGTCGGACAGCCCCAAGCAGCGTTCCGAAATCCAGCCAATACGCTATTTCATGCTTTCTGCATACCCTGTCAAATTCCCTCAGCAAAACAGACGTCGCCTTTTGCATAACGCGCATTTTTTCGTCCTCTGTGCGCAGCGACGAGAAAAACCTCTTTTTTGCATCGGTCGTCGTCTCGCCGTTTTCTCTTGCTTCGTTCCAGTGAATGAACTGCTCTCTCTGATAGTTTATGTTTACGTCGTTTCTTACACCCTCCACCAAGCGTTTCAGCCTGTCGATGTTCGCGTTCACTGCGTCAAGCTTCTGCCTTAATATTTCGGCTTCGGATATAGTCTCTTTTACCGTTATCGCGTTTATAATAATAAAATTCAAAGGTCCGTAAAGCAGCCCTCCGCGTATGCCTATCAAAGTGTAGCCGTCAATATCGGGAATAAAATCTTTCTTAAAGCGCGCATAGCTGCCCCTGTCGCCCTTTTTTATCGAATATTCGCCTATCTTGTGAATTACCTGCCTATCCTCCGTAAGCAGAAAAAAGTCCATGTGGTGAGACTTCGTCTTTACCCTGAAAGAAACATCGAGAGTGTATTTAATACCCCTTTTCATCGCCCCGTCAAAATGTATGCAGGCGTAGTCGTCAGCGCAGCTTTTCGGCTTTCGCGACAGCTTAATAAGACCGCCGCGCATATTTCTTTCGGTAAAACAGCGCGTGGTGTATAAGTATTCTATTCTCCGCAAGTCGAGATCAACGACCGTAGACAAATTTCATCGCTCCTAAGGTTTGTCGGTTTTTGAAGTTTTTA
>CANRDG010000158.1 GCA_947629275.1 uncultured Clostridia bacterium
TGAGAGGGTCAAAATTTATGCGAAATGATACCTTGACAACGGGGGCAAAAAGAGTTATAATGTTGAAAAGTAGATTGTTTGCTTTTCAACAAAATATTTGCCAAAGGGGTGAACAAATAGTGACAAACAATTTTATCATGCGTGAGCTTTATCAGCTGAACAACGCCATGCGCAAGTTCTTTGACCGCTCGCCGGTGAAAAAGGAGCTTGACAGCGTTTCGGGCACTCACGGCTGGGTGATAGCCTACCTTGCCACCCACGAAAACGAGGACGTTTATCAGCGCGATCTTGAAAGAGAGTTCGGCATAACGCGTTCTACCACATCTAAGATGATAGCGCTTATGGAGAAGAACGGTCTTGTGGGCAAAGAGAAAGTGGCGTGCGATGACAGGCTGAAAAAACTTGTGCTTACAGAGCGTTCTAAAAAACTTGCGGAGAAAATTTGCAAGGATAATCAGAAGACCGAAAAGCAGCTTACTAAGGGCTTTTCAAACGAGGAGCTTAAAATGCTCAGCGAGTTTATGCGAAGAATGAAAGAAAATCTACAGGGCGAAAGGAAAGACTGACTTTAATGCTTAAAACTATGACAAAGTGTATAAGGGAATACAAAACGCCCACTATACTTACCATACTATTTATAATAGGAGAGGTAGTAATAGAGGTAATAATACCCTTTATCACGGCAGATCTTATAAACGCAATAAACAAAGGCGTTGTCATGTCGGAGATACTAAAGACGGGGGCGCTTTTGCTTGTAATGGCGCTCGTTTCGTTGGCGTGCGGCGGCTTGGCAGGATTTACTTGTGCGAAGGCTTCGGCAGGCTTTGCTAAAAATGTGCGGCATGACATTTTCAAGCGCGTGCAGACGTTCGCGTTCAAAAATATAGACAAATTTTCGACTTCTTCTTTGGTAACGAGAATGACCACTGACATAAACAACGTTCAGATGTCGTTCATGATGCTTATACGCATGGCGATAAGAGCGCCTTTTATGCTTGTTTTCGCGATAATTATGGCGTACATAATGGGCGGTGCGCTGGCTTCCTGCTTTGTGGTAGTAATACCGGTGCTGGTTTTCGGGCTTCTTATGGTATCTCGCTCGGCAATGCCTGCGTTCAGACGGGTATTTAAAAAGTACGATAAACTTAATGAATCCATAGAAGAAAACGTAAGGGCCATGAGAGTTGTAAAGGGCTTTTCGAGAGAGGAATATGAAAAGCAGAAGTTTGCAGCAGCTTCGGAGAGCATACGCAAGGACTTTACAAGGGCTGAAAGACTGGTAGCGCTGAACACGCCGCTTATGCAGATATGCGTTTACTTCAATATGGCGTTCGTGCTGCTGATAGGCTCGAAGATAATAATATCCAGCAAGGGCGCAACTATAGACGTTGGACAGATACAGGCAATGCTGACTTACGGTATGCAGATACTCATGCAGCTTATGATGCTGTCTATGATATACGTTATGCTCACCATGTCGGCGGAGTCGATAAAGCGTATTTGCGAGGTGCTGAATGAGGAGACCGCTATACATGACCCCGAAGACCCCGTTATGGAAGTTGTCGACGGTTCTATAGAATTTAAAGATGTAAACTTTAAATATTCCGAAGATGCGCAGAAATATGCTCTTGCAGATGTTGACCTTAAAATACCCTCGGGCGCAACGGTGGGTATTATAGGCGGCACGGGTTCTAGCAAGTCAACGCTAGTGCAGCTTATACCGCGGCTTTATGACGTTACCGACGGCGAAGTAAAGGTAGGCGGTGTGGACGTTCGCGATTACGATCTTGAAACGCTCAGAAACAGTGTTGCAATGGTTTTGCAGAAGAACCTGCTGTTTTCGGGTACTATTAAAGATAATCTGCGTTGGGGAAATGCGGAGGCTACAGACGAAGAAATGATACACGCCTGCAAACTCGCGCAGGCTGACGAATTTGTTCAGTCGTTCCCCGACGGATATGATACCTATATAGAACAGGGCGGTACTAACGTTTCGGGCGGACAGAAACAAAGGCTTTGTATCGCAAGAGCGCTTCTTAAAAAGCCTAAGATACTTATTCTTGACGACTCTACCAGCGCGGTGGATACCAAGACCGATGCGCTGATAAGGGCAGGTTTTAAAGAATACATTCCCGAAACGACAAAGATAATCATTGCGCAGCGTATCGCTTCCGTGCAGGATGCCGATATGATAATAGTTATGGATAACGGCGTTGTTACCGCTGTTGGCAAGCACGATGAGCTTCTTGAAAGCAGCGAGATATACCGCGAAGTTTACGAGCAGCAGACAAACGGCAGCGGCTCGGACGACGAGAGGGGTGATGAAAATGCCTAGGATGCCAAGAAATATGAAAGGCGGCAGACCGCAGGTAAGCATTTTCAAGACCCTCGGACGGGCGATAAAAATGCTGTTCAAGTTCTATCCCGTGCTTGTGCCGATAACGATAGTTTGCATAATCTTCTCGGCGGTGGCTTCTGCAATACCGGCGTTCTTCCTGCAAAAGGTCATAGCCGATATTGAAGTATGGAGAGACACAGGCGACTGGGCAGGCGCGAAAGAGGACATCATACCCAAAATCATGCTGCTTATAGGAATGTATGTGCTTTCTATAATAGCAATAACGGCGTGGTCGCAGATAATGGCGTACATGACACAAGGGTATCTGAGCAAGCTAAGGTGCTATATGTTCGACGATATGCAGGATCTGCCGATAAAGTATTTTGATACTCACAAACACGGCGACATCATGAGCTGCTACACCAACGATATTGATACACTAAGACAGCTTATCTCGCAGTCGCTGCCGTCACTTTTGCAGGCGTGCGTTATAGTCGTCACGGTGTTCTGCATAATGATATACTACAGCGTATGGCTCACACTTGTGCTTATGGCAGGCGTGCTGCTTATGACGTTTGTATCTTCTGTTATAGGAAAAGGCTCGGCGAAATACTTTATAAGCCAGCAGCGTTCTGTCGGCAAGACCGAGGGCTTTATACAAGAGATAATGAACGGTCAGAAAGTTGTTAAGGTATTCTGCCACGAGGAGCAGAGCCAGAAAGACTTCGATGCCGTAAACGAAGAGCTGTGCGAGAATATGTACAGGGCGCACGCGTTTGCAAACTCTTTAGGTCCTATAATAATGAACCTCGGCAACATTATGTATGTAATAATTGCAGTGGTAGGCGGTCTGTTCCTTATTTCGGGAATGAGCAACCTGTCAATATCGGGACTGGGCTTCAGCATTGACATAATAATACCGTTTTTGTCGATGACAAAGCAGTTTACGGGAAATATAAACCAAGTATCGCAGCAGATAAACGCAATTGTAATGGGCGCTGCCGGCGCTGAAAGAGTTTTTGCGATGACAGACCAGAAGCCCGAGGAGGACAACGGCTACGTTACGCTTGTAAACGCGAAAATTGCTGCTGACGGCACTATTACAGAAACTACCGAAAGAACTCACC
The DNA here is from genome assembly GCA_947629275.1 of uncultured Clostridia bacterium. GTDB lineage: Bacteria > Bacillota > Clostridia > Oscillospirales > Ruminococcaceae > UBA7477. The sequence continues at coordinate 3,466 of CANRDG010000158.1, forward strand.
AGTGGGCATGGAAACACCCCCACACCGCTGACGGCTCTGTTACATACACGCCGCTGGAAGGCGATGTTACTCTTGACGGCGTAGACTTTGGCTATGAGCCAGACAAACAGGTGCTGTATGACGTTACCGTTTATGCAAAACCGGGTCAGAAAGTGGCGTTCGTAGGCGCAACGGGCGCAGGCAAAACGACCATAACCAACCTTATAAACCGCTTTTACGACATAGCCGACGGCAAGATACGCTACGACGGCATAAACATCAATAAGATACGCAAAAGTGATCTGCGGCGTTCGCTGGGCATAGTTTTGCAGGAAACGAACCTGTTCACGGGCACGGTAATGGAGAACATACGCTACGGCAGACTTGATGCTACCGACGAGGAATGTAAGCAGGCGGCACGGCTGGCAGGTGCGCATGATTTCATAACACGTTTGCCGCTGGGGTACGACACGGAGCTTGCGAACAACGGTTCTAACCTGTCGCAGGGGCAGAGACAGCTTATCGCGATAGCGCGTGCGGCAGTTGCAGATCCGCCGGTTATGATACTCGACGAGGCGACGTCTTCGATAGATACCCGCACCGAGGCGATAGTGCAGAAAGGCATGGACGCGCTGATGAAAGGCAGAACGGTGTTCGTCATAGCGCACAGGCTGTCAACGGTAAAGAACTCCGATGTTATCATGGTGCTTGACCACGGACACATCATAGAGCGCGGCTCACACGACAAGCTGATAGCCGAAAAGGGAACGTACTATCAGCTGTACACAGGCGCATTCGAGCTTGAATAAAAAGAAAGAGCAGACCTTTTGGTCTGCTCTTTTGTAAGATAAATCAGAATTTGTCCGCTGTACCTACCTTGCTATCGGGGGAGACCCTTTTGGAAAAGGGTCTTCCCCCAAGCCTCCCTCACTAAAACTTCCATATTTTTTGCGAGGGGTAATTATTGTTGAAAAATAAAGTAAAACTTGACTTTTTCTGTT
>CANRDG010000159.1 GCA_947629275.1 uncultured Clostridia bacterium
TCAGAGGTCTTTCGGGTATTCAGGAAGCCCAGCCTGTTTCGCTGCTCTTCTCTCTGCCTGTAACTATTCCATTCGGAGTGATATTTTTCAAAAAGCTTCCCCACGTCGATGCCGAAGATACGCAGCAAAATAATACGGAGGTGTAAACTGCCATGAATGAACGCAGCGCGTTTTCTCTTCTTGCAGAAAAAATCAGCGCCGCCGAACATATTGTAATAGGCGCAGGAGCAGGGCTTTCCACAGCCGCAGGTTTTGACTATGCAGGCAAACGCTTTGAAGATAAATTTTCAGATTTTCATGAAAAGTACGGTATTACCGATATGTACAGCGGCGGCTTTTTTCCATTTCCCACGCAAGAAGAATTTTGGGCGTGGTGGAGCCGTATGATCTATCTTAACCGTTATTGCGAGCCTTTGAAAAATACCTATAATATGCTCTTTGACCTTGTAAAAGATAAGGACTATTTCGTCATTACAACAAATGTTGACCACCTGTTTCAGAAATCAGGGTTCGATAAATATCGGCTTTTCTATACCCAAGGCGACTACGGCTTGTTCCAGTGCAGCGAGCCTTGCTGTAATAAAACGTGGGATAATGAAGAGACCATAATGTCCATGCTGAAAGAGCAACACAATATGAAAATTCCCACTTCTCTTTTGCCCAAATGCCCAAACTGCGGTAAGCCTCTTACGCTCAACCTCCGCAGCGATGATAAATTTGTCGAGGACATCGGTTGGCATAAAGCGTGCGAGAGATACAGCAGTTTTCTTGAAAAAATAAGCGGCAGCTGCGTGCTGTTTTTGGAACTCGGCGTGGGCTTCAATACGCCGGCTATAATAAAGTATCCGTTTATCAGAATGACACTGCAAAATGAAAACGCCGCCTATGCCTGCTTAAATTACGGTCAGGCAGCCGCCCCCGACGCCATAGCCGACAGAAGTATTTGTATAAACGGCGATATACATGACATTTTGCTATCTATAAAAAGCATTGACAAATGAATTTTACGGTAGTATAATGTTTTTGTAAAGTATGACTGAGAGGAAGTTGATAAAATGCGCAAGTCGTTAAAAGTGCTCACTATCCTTGCGGCTGTAGCCGTAATGCTGATTTGCGCCCCCAACGCGCCTGCATACGCGCAGGGGCAAACGCCCGATTTTACCGCAGAGGAGCAGGCATATATAGATTCCCACCCTTCTGTAAAGGTGGGCTTTGTGCAGGATAGGATACCCGTCTCTTTTTCCGATAAAGACGGCGAATTTCAGGGTATTTCGCGCTATGTGCTCGACAGAGTCAGCGACATATGCGGTATTGATTTTGAGTATGCTCCTTTGCCCGGCGGCAGCGTTACATATGATTATCTTCTCGGCGGCGGATTTGACCTGGTCACCAGCGTTGAGTATAACGAGGAAAACAAAAATGCCAACGGTATCCTTATAAGTCAACCGTATTTTTCAAGCCGTAAAGTCGTAGTGGCTAAAGAAAATCTTGATTTCCGCCCCGACGCCAACTGGACTGTCGCAGTTTCAACAGGCTCTCAAACTCTGAAAAAAGTCCTTGAAAAGGCATTTCCTAATTTTGTACTTAAAGACTATGAAACCATCTCCGAATGTTTTGATGCCGTAAAATCGGGCGATGCAGACCTTATGATACAAAATCAGTTCGTCGTTGAATACTGGCTCTCAAAGCCTAAATATGAGCAGCTCAAAGTCATACCCGTCCGTGGTCTTGAAGATGAGATGTGCTTTTCAGCGGTAGTTACCTTTAAAGAAGGTCAGGTAGGGCCTACTCAGGAAGACGGCAAAATTCTCGTCAGCATACTTGATAAATCAATAGATCTCCTCAGTGAAGACGAAATAGGCAACTATACCATTCAGGGCGTTATGGAAAACCAGTATCACTATACTTTCCTTGATTTTATAGAAAGATATAGGTATGCAGTCGCGATTTCGATAATCGCATTCATTATTATAATAATACTCGTGATCATCTTAGCGAACCAAAGAATACGCATCGCCGCAAGTAAGGCAGATGCCAAAGCCAAGGGCAGATTTTTGTCCACCATGAGCCACGAGATACGCACACCCCTCAATGGTCTTATAGGCCTCAACTACCTTATGTCGCAGAAGATAGACGATAAAGAGAAAATGCAGGGTTATCTGCGCCAGTCGTCTGTAACAGCAAAATATCTTCTGTCGCTCGTCAACGATATCCTCGATTCTTCCAAGCTTGAAGCCAACAAAATGGAGCTTGTTCAGCGCCCTGTTGACCTCGGTTTTGTCGCGCAGACTATCCGCTCTATCGAATCCAGCGCCTTTGCGGATAAAAATATAGACTTTACGCTCGATTGCGACCTTATACACCCGTGGGTCTCGGCAGACGATGTCCGTATTCAGCAGGTGCTTCTCAACCTTTTGGATAACGCACGTAAGTTCACAGCCGAGGGCGGCAAAGTAAGCGTTTCTTTCACCCAGTCAGACGCAAACGACGGCAATGTGCTCACCACCGTTACCGTTGCTGATACCGGCAAGGGTATGAGCGAGGAATTTCAAAAGCATATCTTCAGCGTGTTCTCTCAGGAACTTGAAACCGTTTCTAAAGGCAATCAGGGAACGGGTCTCGGGCTGTCTATCAGCCGCAGACTTGCGCGCCTTATGGGCGGCGACCTCACCTGCGTAAGCAAAAAAGGCGAGGGAAGTACCTTTACTTTCACTTTCTTAGCAAAACCCACTCAGCCGCAGGAAAAGACAGACAGCGCAGCTTTTATTGTCGGCGGCGAAAGACCGGGTATCCTCATTGCCGAGGATAACGAGCTCAACGGCGAAATACTTGTAGAACTTTTAGAGGGCGAGGGCTTCAAAGCTACCCTTGCGGAAAACGGCAAAAAGGCCCTGCAAATTTTCAGCGACTCGCAGCCCGATACATATGGAATTATTCTTATGGATCTGCTTATGCCCGAAATGGACGGCTTCGAGACCGCAAAAGCAGTAAGAGCGCTTGACCGCCCCGACGCAAAAACAGTCAAAATATTCGCCTGCACCGCAAACTCCTTTGCCGAAGAGCGCGATAAAGCATTCGCCAGCGGCATGGACGACTTTATTACAAAGCCCGTTGATGTAAATCAGCTGCTCGAAAAGCTTCACGGCTAAATGTATCGTAAATTGTACTTTTTCAAAAACAATAAGCTGTTTGCCAAAATTTTTGAAAATTTTTTCTGAAAACACTTGACAAACAGCTTTTGGCGTGTTATAATACCTATAATGCATATAGGTTTTATGTATTAGAGGAGGAATACAATAATGAATATAATAGTGCGTAATTTTAAGCGATGTTGATACTGTGTGAGCAATCAATAATTTAACATTAAATTTTTATATTTTTAAGGAGAGATAATTATGGCAATCAATAAGTCACTTACCGATCTTATCGGCGGCACTCCGCTTCTGGAGCTTGTAAATTTCAATAAGGCAAACGGTCTTGAAGCTACCGTTATCGCAAAACTTGAGTATTTCAACCCCGCAGGCAGCGTTAAAGACAGAATAGCTAAAGCTATGATAGAAGATGCCGAGGCAAAGGGAGCGCTGAAAGAGGGCTCTGTAATAATCGAGCCTACCAGCGGCAATACCGGCATAGGTCTCGCAGCAGTAGCAGCCGCAAGAGGTTATAAAATCATACTCACCATGCCCGAAACGATGAGCGTTGAAAGAAGAAATCTTCTCAAAGCATACGGCGCACAGCTCGTGCTGACCGAGGGTGCAAAGGGCATGAAAGGCGCAATAGAAAAAGCAAACGAGCTTGCCGCTAACACCCCCGGCAGCTTTATCCCCGGTCAGTTTACAAACCCTGCAAACCCTGCCGCGCACCTCGCTACCACAGGGCCAGAGATATGGAACGATACCGACGGCAAGGTAGATATATTCGTAGCAGGCGTAGGCACGGGCGGTACGCTTTCGGGCGTGGGCGAGTACCTCAAATCCAAAAAGCCCGATGTAAAAATAGTCGCAGTTGAGCCTGCAAGTTCGCCCGTTCTTTCAAAAGGCACAGCAGGCCCGCATAAAATTCAGGGCATAGGTGCAGGCTTTGTGCCCGATACGCTGAATACTTCTATCTATGATGAAATAATCCCCGTCGAGAATGAAGATGCCTTTGCAACAGGTAAAGCTATCGCACGCAGCGAGGGCATACTTGTCGGAATTTCTTCGGGCGCAGCAGTATGGGCAGCTGCGCAGCTTGCAAAACGCCCCGAAAATAAAGGCAAAGTAATAGTCGCCCTTCTTCCCGATACAGGCGACCGCTACCTCTCGACCCCCATGTTTGCCGACTAATTCTTAATATACACAAAATACCGTCCGACTTTTGCCGAACGGTATTTTTGTATTGACATTCATGTAAATGTGTGTTAATATATAGGTGATCTCACCAGCAAAGGAGGGG
>CANRDG010000160.1 GCA_947629275.1 uncultured Clostridia bacterium
TTCAAAAATCATATAAAGCATTTTTTAATGCCGATAAGTATCTTCTTGCCAAGAATAGCCGCGCCCTTTGCCGCTAAGTTTCCTATGTGGAAAAACAGTATCGTCAGTCCTGCGCAAACCAGAGCTATACCAAAATACATCATCGCCTGCATCGCCGCGCCCTTAAACAGCGTGAGGCACATATTGAAAATGCCTGCCGCCACCGCCGCCGCAAACGAAATAAACACCGCGTAAAGTGAAATAACTACCGACCACAGCACAATGTACAGCGCGAATATAACTATCGCCGCGGCAAGCAAAAGCGCCGCCCACACCGGTGAGCCTAAAACCAGCAACGCTATCTCCAAGCCTTTCAGCGCACGTTTGGGCTTTACGCGCCTTTTGACCAGCTTTTGCAAAGGCACATCTGCCAGTATTTCAGCTACAATACCGTCCATTCCGCCAATGTCAGCCACCGCCTGCGCCTCGTCCATGCCGTCGTCAAGCCTGTCGTCTATCATCTCGCCGTAATAGTCCAGCGAACGTTTTATATCCTCGTCGGGCAGACCGTTCAGCCGCCCCTCAAGCTGCGTTAAAAATTCATTTTTCGTCATCGCAGTTTTCCTCCTTCGTAACAAATCCGTATATCGACATTATCTCTTTCCACTCTTCCTTAAATTCCTCTATGCGTTTTCTGCCTGCCGCAGTAATGCTGTAATATTTCCGCAGCCTGCCGTTGTGCTCGGCGGTGCGCTCCGTAAGCAGCGAGGCAGCCTGCAAACGTCTCAGTATCGGGTAAAGAGTAGATTCCGATATCTCCACATATGGCTTTATATCTTTTATGATCTTGTATCCGTAGCTGTCCTCGTTTTTTATCGCCGCAAGCACGCATACTTCAAGCAGACCTCTTTTCAGCTGTATATCCATACGATACCTCCTTACACATAATACTATATCACGCATAGTATTGCCTGTCAAGTGTATTTTACGTTTGTTAATACTTTGTTTACAATTTTTAAAACAAAAAATCACCGCAAAGCCTATCGCCCCGCGGTGGTATATGTTCTGATATTTTTCATCTTTCCGCGCATACTAAGAAAAAGGGGAGGTGCAAAAATGTCCAAAAAGAAAAATAAGCAAAACAGCGCAAAGCCGCAAAGCGTAAGCAACAGCCCTGCGTTTAACGAAAACGACCTCGCACGCGACAACCTCGGTAATGACCTTACTTTTGCCGATAAGCAGGATAAATAACAAATGCAGCCTCTTTTCAGAGACTGCACTTTTCTTATTTTTTCAGTATCCTTTTAAGCGTGTCCATAAGCTTGTCAACGTCAACAGGCTTGGCAACGTGCGCGTCCATGCCTGCCTCCATAGCCTTTTGTTTGTCCTCGTTAAAAGCGTTTGCAGTCATCGCAATTACTGGTATCGAAGCAAGAGCCTTGTCCTCCAGCGCGCGTATCGCCCTTGTGGCGTCGTAACCGTTCATGTTGGGCATCTGTACGTCCATAAGTATTACAGAATAATACCCCGGCTGCGACTTCTTCACCATTTCAACAGCAATGCTGCCGTCATCGGCGTGCTCAACAATAAAGCCTCGCTCCTCCAAAAGCTCCTGTGCTATCTCGCGGTTGAGTTCGTTGTCCTCAACAAGCAAAAGCCGTGTATTGTCCGCGCGGAATTCCTTCACAGGGTCTTCTTTCTTCGGCGGTATCTCGGGCGCCTGTACCTTTGCCGTACTTACAAGTATGTCGCGCAGCTCCGAAAGGAATATAGGCTTGCTGCAAAATGCCGTAACGCCTACCTTTCGCGCCTCTTCCTCAAAGTCCGCCCAGTCGTATGCCGTAACTATTATTATCGGCGTGTCGTTGCCAACTATCGCGCGTATCTGCCTTACTACCTCCAAACCGTTCAGGTCGGGCAGCAGCCAGTCTATGATGTATGCGTTGTAGTCGTCGCCCAGCTCGTGCGCCTGCTTTGCGTGAAGCACCGCCTCTTTTCCGTGCAGTACCCAGTCGGGGCGCATACCTATCTGATGCAGCATTTTTGCTACACTGTCGCAGGTCGTAAAGCTGTCGTCGGCCACTAGCGCGCGCAGCCCGGCAAGCTCTTTTATAGTGCCAACGTGCCGCGGCGAGTCTTGTAAACGGAACTCAAGGTTTATAATAAACTCGCTGCCCTTGCCCTGCTCTGATATAACTTCGATACTGCCGCCCATAGCATCTATAATGTTCTTTGTTATCGCCATGCCAAGACCCGTGCCGCTTATGCCGCTTGCAGTGGTGTTGCGTTCGCGTTCAAACGGCTCGAATATGTGCTCTATAAAGTCCTCGCTCATGCCTATGCCCGTGTCTTTTACGCGTATCTCATATGCGCCGTACCCTTGCGGAGCATTCGGCTTTTGCTGTATTATCATAGCCACCGTTCCGCCCGGCGGCGTAAACTTTATCGCGTTGGACAACAAATTCAGCAGCACCTGATTTACGTGCAGCTTGTCGCAGAAAATATCCTCGTTTATAATGTCTACAGTGTCCATGTAGAAATTCAGCTGCTTCGACTGTATCTGAGACTGTATTATGTTTCTCATGTCGCGGAAGATATCACTTATCGAACATTCCTTTTCCTCGATATTCAGCTTGCCCGATTCTATCCTGCTCATGTCAAGAACGTCGTTTACCAGCGAGAGCATATGGTTGCTTGATGAAAGTATCTTCTTTATGTATTCCTCAACTCTTTCGCGGTTGTCAAGGTTCGCCTGAACAAGCGTCGTGTAGCCGATTATAGCGTTCATCGGCGTGCGTATGTCGTGCGACATATTTGAAAGGAATATGCTCTTCGCCTTGTCAGCAGCCTCAGCCTTGTGCAGCTTTTCTTTAAGTATCGCGTGCTTTACCGCGCCCTCAACAGCTATCTTGGCGTTTCTCCTCATGTAAAGATAGTACGCCACCACTATTATAAACAGCATAATGCCTATTGCAATACACATCTGTCTTACCGCAAAAACGCTTTCAAACGCCACTTTTTCGGGTACTTCAACGGCTATTACCCAGTTGTTTATTTTTGCAGGCGCATAGTACATATAGTCCCAGCCGTCTGTCTGCGCCGTTTTGAAGATAACGTAGCCGGTCTTTAGTTCCATTATCTCAGCCAAATATTCGTCCCACGTCAGCTCGCCCTTCGTCTTTCGCGCATAATTTTTCTCATAGTACTGATGTATATTTCCAAGTTCCTTGTGTGTCGGGTATGTGTCAAGAAGCAGATCACCGTTCTTTGTGTCAATAATATAAACGCTTGCGCTTGCGTAGTATATGTTGTCAACATTCAGCGCTTCACTCAGCGCATCAAGATCTGTAACACCGTAAAGAATAGCGACCGTTTCACCGTTCTGTATTATCGGCACATACTGCCTTATTATCGGCGTGCCCGAGATCACGTTGGTAACGCGATCTGAAACGTGTTCACCGTGCTTTGCTTCTTCCTCAAAAGATATTTTGCCTTCTACGTCATATACGTTTCCGTCAGCCGCCACTAACCTGTTATCGGGAAGAAGAATATTCAGATTCATCGTTTCAAAAAGCTTGCTGTTCGTGCGGAGTACTTCTTGCAGTGACTCAATATTTTTAAAATCGCCAACATCTTCAAAAGTACCGGCAGCGGCTTTAAGCATCTTGCTGTCACGGTCAAGTATGTAAGACACCTCTTTGATAACAGTGTTCACGCCCTCTTCCATTCGATTCAGAGCGTACCCTCTTAAAAGTGAATCTATAATAAAGTATACCGCTATCAGCAATACGAAAATTATTATTATCGTTACCAGTGTAGCGTTCAGATTTTTGTCCAGTTTCAATAGATGCTTTTTGTTTTTTTCCATATGTTTCCTCCTTATATATTGTAAGAAAATGCCACAGCACGGCTTTGGGCATTGTAAAAATCATACTTATAGGTATTATATCATAATATAAAATATTTTGCAACAATTTTTACTTGATTTTCGCTCGTTAATGTGTTATAATTTTTCAAAGAAATTATAAAGGACTGATATCATGAAAAATGTCAAGCTAACTATAAACCCGCGCGACCGCAAAAGCAAGATAAATAAGGAGATTTACTCAAACTTTTCCGAGCACCTCGGCAGATGTATCTACGACGGCATATATGTAGGCGAAAACAGCGATATACCCAATATCGAGGGCTATCGCAAAGATGTTGTCGAAGCGTTCCGACAGCTGAAACTTCCCGTACTTCGCTGGCCGGGCGGCTGCTTTGCAGATGAATACCACTGGAAAGACGGCGTGGGCGATAAGTCTCAGCGCAAAGGCGTTGTAAATAACTGGGGACATGTCTCGGAAGACAACAGCTTCGGCACGCATGAATTTCTGCGTTTCTGCGAGCTTGTCGGCTGCCAGCCCTACATAAGCGCAAATGTCGGCAGCGGCACTGTAAGAGAGCTTATGGA
>CANRDG010000161.1 GCA_947629275.1 uncultured Clostridia bacterium
CTCCTCTGCGAAATTCAAAGTCGTACTTAAAATAAGTATACAACAATTTTTCTAAAATGTCAATAAAGACTTGCCACGCGAGCTATATTGTGATATACTATAATATGGATATTTGTGCATGACTGCATATACGGAAAGGACGTGCAAAACAATGGCTAATAATGTAAAACTGCGTATATTCGGTAAAGATTATACTATTGCTACCGAGGAACAGGAGAGTTACGCGCGCAAGCTGGCGGCAATGCTCGACCAGAAAATGGCGAAGATAAGCAAGGGTCAGTCGCTTTCAAAGCTCGATGCGGCGGCGCTTGTGGCACTGGACTGCGCTGACGAGGCGTACAAGGCGAGTGCGAACTTGGAAAATATCCGTTCGCAGATAAAAAAATACGCCGATGATGCTTCAAAGGCGATGGCGGCGGCTGACGAAGCGAAAAAAGAGTGCGACAAGCTGAAAGCCGAGATAAAAAAGCTGGAAAAAGAACTGGCGGTCCGCAAGGCACTTTCAACCGGTAATAACAATGCAAAATAGTCCCGAGGTGCTCGCTCCGTGCGGCTCGCCGCAGTGCGTTGAAGCAGCTGTGAACTGCGGCTGTGATGCCGTTTACCTTGGCGCGCAGGAGTTTTCGGCGCGGCAGGGGTGTGCGAATTTTACGCCGCAGCAGCTTAAAGACACTGTAGAATATTGTCACAAAAACGGTGTAAAGGTGTATCAGGCGATAAATACTTTGGTGTTTGACAGCCAGATGAAAAATGTCGCTGATATGCTAAAGCAGGCGTGTAACATAGGCATTGACGGCATTATAGTGCAGGACTTAGGTATAATAGCGCTTGCGAAAGAGCTTTGCCCCGATATGCCGCTGCACGCATCAACGCAAATGACAGTACACACCGTGGACGGCGTGAAAATGTGCGAAAGAATGGGGCTTTGCAGAGTTGTGGCGGCGAGAGAGCTGCCGATAGAAAACATAAAAAAGCTGTGCGGCACAGGAATGCCTATCGAAGTTTTTGTACACGGCGCGCTTTGCATGAGCGTTTCGGGACAGTGTTATATGTCAGCGATGATAGGCTCACGCAGCGCGAACAGGGGTATGTGCGCTCAGGCTTGCAGGCTGCCGTTTTCGGCTGCGGCAGGCGCGGACAGGCACGATCTTTCGCTTAAAGATATGTCGTACTTTGGCGACCTTGAAAAGCTGCGCGAGGCAGGTGTGGCATCGCTGAAAATTGAGGGCAGAATGAAACGCCCAGAATACGTTGCGGCGGCGGTGCATTCGTGCAGGCAGGCGCTTGACGGCAGAGAATATGACGAAGAAATGCTGAAAAATGTGTTTTCTCGCGGCGGATTTACGGACGGGTATCTTTTCTCAAAAACAGGCAAAGAAATGTTTGGAATGAGATCGGCTGAAGATGCGCAGCAAACCAAAGAGGCTTTGCCTGCGATACACGAGCTTTACCGCAGACCATACAAGCGGTTTACAGCCGACATGAAGATTAAAGCGGCGGTGGGCGAAAAGCTGGAGCTTACGGCAAAAAGCGGCGACATTTTCGCAACAGTTACAGGCGAGATTTTGCAGGCAGCTGACAGCAGACCGACAAGCAGCGATGAAATAAAAAAGTGTCTTACAAAACTGGGCGCCACGGCGTATGAGGTTGGAAAGACAGAATGTGAGAGCGACTCAGCGGCGTTTGTTTCGGCGGCGGCTGCGAACAAACTGCGGCGCGAGGCGCTGGAAGAACTTGATGAAAAGCGGCTTAAAAAGAGCACTGCGGCATACAATTGCGGTGAGTATGTACCGCAGAAAGATATAAAGCGCGAAAAGCGCAGACAGGCAGTAAGAGTACATTTAAATACACTACAGCAGCTTGACAGTGAAATTTACGACTTGGCGCAGCTGGTAATTTTGCCGCTTTCACAACTTGAAAAACTTGACAAAATAAAGGACAAAATGTGCGCCGCCCTGCCGAGGTTTGATTTTTTTGAGGGCCAGACAAAAGAGCGCATAGAAAGGCTCAAAGGGCTTGGGTTGAAACACGTTTTAGCTACAAATTTGGCGCATTTTGACTGGCGCGAGGGGCTTGCGATACACGGTGGATTCGGGCTGAATGTGACAAATTCACGCGCTGCAAAAATGCTGCAAACTTTGGGTGCAAGCGACCTGACGGTATCGCCGGAGCTGACACACGGGCAAATAGAGCGGCTGCAAACACCACTGCCGCTTGGGTGCATCGCATACGGCAAACTGCCGCTGATGCTGACGGCAAACTGCCCAAACAGGGCGTTTTCGGGGTGTAAAAACTGTACAAAACACATTACCGACCGTACCGGCAGGAGGTTTGAAATTGCCTGCCGCAAAGAGCACGGTTATGTTGAGATATTAAACAGCGATACCCTGTGGCTGGCTGACAAGCTCGTTGATTTTGAAACGCTTGATCATCTTGATCTATTATTTTTTGAAGAAACGTTTGCACGAATAAAGCAAGTAATCAAGGCTTATATTGCAGGCGAGGCTTTCACCTTGGATAAGAATATAACAAGAGGCCTTTACTACAGAGGTATACAATAGGGGTATAAATTTATGAAACTGAAATTTAAACGCCTTTGCGACAGCGCAACTCTGCCGCAGAGGGCAACAGAACAAAGCGCAGGGTATGATCTTACGGTCTGCGAAGATGTAGTGATAGGCGCACACGAAAGAACTGCTGCACATACGGGGCTTGCCTGCGAGATAGAGGGTGCGCCGCAGTGCGTTTTGCTTATCTATGCGCGCTCATCGCTGGCGGTGAAGCGCGGTGTTACGCTGACTAATTGTGTTGGCGTGGTGGACACCGACTACCGCGGAGAAATAATTGTGCCACTGATAAATTTGTCGAACGAATGTCAGACGATAAAGCAGGGCGAGAGGATAGCGCAGCTTGTTGTAACTCCCATTCTCACGCCCGAAGTGGAGGAATGTGAAGAACTTTCCCAGACGAAAAGAGGCGAGGGAGGGTTCGGCTCCACGGGGAGATAAGGCTTGAAAACCGCAGGAGGCTAAAGCGCCTCAGCGGCAGAAAATAACAAAAAACGCACGAAATATGGTGATAAAATGAATACAAGAGAAATTGACGTAAAAGAAATTACGATGACTGTGAAAAAGCTGTGCATTGATGCGAATTTGTATCTGCCGAAGTCGCTGGAAAATTGCATAAACTGCGCCGCGAGTGAGGAACGCTCACCTGTGGGCAGAGGCGTTTTCAAGGATATGCAGGATAACATTGCGGCGGCGGCAGAGGAGCTTTTGCCGATTTGCCAAGACTGCGGCATGGCGGTGGTGTTTATTGACATCGGGCAGGACGTGCATTTTGTGGGCGGCGGTCTGTACGAGGCGATAAACGAGGGCGTGTCGCTCGGCTACACCGAGGGGAAACTCCGCTGCTCTGTGGTGTCTGACCCACTCGAGAGGGTGAACACGGGCGACAACACGCCTGCTGTTATACACACGAGGCTTGTGGGCGGCGACAAGGTGGAGATAACCGTTGCGCCGAAGGGTTTTGGCAGCGAGAATATGTCAAGGCTGAAGATGTTCACGCCTGCTGCAACAGAGAAAGATATTGTTGATTTTGTGGTAGGAGCGGTGTCGCAGGCAGGGTCTAATCCCTGTCCTCCGACGGTTATAGGCGTGGGCATAGGCGGCGACTTTGAGATGTGCGCGTACTTAGCCAAAAAGGCGCTTTGCCGCGATGTATCGCATAGAAACAGCGATGAGCGTTACGCGCGCCTTGAAAGCGAAATGCTCACCGAGATAAACAAGCTGGGTATAGGTCCGCAGGGGTTTGGCGGAAGCATTACTGCCCTGGCGGTGAACATTGAAAAGTACGCTACACACATTGCCGGTCTGCCGGTTGCAGTGAACGTTGGCTGTCATGTAACTCGCCATGCGAGCGCGGTAATTTGACGGACGAGATGAAAATGTCGGTCTGGTGCGCAACTTCGCCGGAGAGCATAAAAAGTGCGGCGATGTTGGGGTAAGCCATAAGACCGTTGAAAATATCGGACAGCATGAATGCGGCAGTGGGAGATACCATACAGCCGAGAAAGCAAACTGTACAAAAAATGCCGCAGTATAGCTTTTTGTTAGCCTTGTGAAATACATACGAAAAAGCGCGCGAACCTATGACGCTCCAACCCAGAACGGTGGAGAATGCAAAAAGTATCAAACACATAGAGCAAAACGTGCCGCCAAAGGCTCCGAGCCCTGATGAAAAGGTGTTATAGACTATCTGCTGTTCGTCTGAAAATGATATATAACAGCCGCTTGAAAGTATCGCGAGGGCTGTTAAAGTGCATAATAATATAGTGTCAACAAAAACTTCAAAGGCGTTCCACATACCCTGCTCGGCAGGTTCGTCGGTCTGGGAAGAAGAATGTACAGCTGCGGTAGT
>CANRDG010000162.1 GCA_947629275.1 uncultured Clostridia bacterium
GCCTGCGGTATCTGCACTTCGTCCATAGTCGGCGCAGGTTTTGCCTGACCGCAGCTAGAGCAGAATTTTGCTTTGTTCTTACTTCCGCAGTTGGGGCAGGTCCATTCTTCGCCCGTCTGCAAGGTTTTCGGGGCGGCAGGCTGCTGTATGGGTACGCCTGCGCGTTGAGCTCTCAAAGCCTCCATTATCTGCAAACGCGCGGTGATAAGGTCACGGTAGTGGTTTTGCAGCACCTCGTTCGAGGCTATCGGGTAGGAAGAAGCTATCTGATTGAAAACATATTCAACATTTTCGGGCGAATACTGAGGCAGGCTGTCGCATATCTTGCAAAGCTCTGTAAAAGCCTTTTTGCCCTGCGATTTAGTCATAGCCTTATAGTTGAATTTGAGCATTTTGTATTCAAGCTTGGATATTTCTTTGCCTCTCTCGCAGGTGCCGCAGCAGGTGTAATATCCCTTTGTCAGCATAAATATCGGTATGTAGCATATGTGTATACGAAAAACAACTTTAGCCAGATACGCAGGCATAAAGTCGCAGCAGCTGGAGCAATACTGATACCCCATAAACTGCTTTTTCTTCAGCACATTTCCCCAACCGTAAACTATCATAGCCATAGCACATGCTCCTTTGTGTTATTTTATATACTCTGCGATAGCGTCATCGCTCCACACCTGAACTTCTATGTATCTTTCGGGGCCTAACTCTCCGTTAGGATTCCACTCCTGCGGCAGACCGTATTCCTCGATAACTTTAAGTATCTGCTCATAGTTGTAGACCTTGCCGCGGTAGGGCTTGCTGTCGCTCTCCTCCAGAGGGCTGAAATTCAGCGGCATATCGCCGTATGTGAACGAAATAGTGTCCTTGTTGAATTTCTCTATCGGTATCTTTATAAACGCGCTGTTCTGATACCATTCGCTCATCCATTTGCAGTATTCTACTACCATATACTGCGGATAAGTTCTCTGCGGTTTGCCGCCTATCTCAACGAATTTGTCGTAGGCTATCTTTTCGTACTGGCGGCGGCGCATCATGTAAAGAACATCTCTCTGCGCAGGCTGAGAATACGGCTTTGTCTCGCGCATATCGAGAAGTATCTGCTTTGCCTCGTCGTCGGAAAGCGCCGACAGATTTTTGAAAGGTCCTATTTCCTGATCGTAATAATGATAAAGGTATATCGCCATGTTGCTGCTCCTTAAAATGTAAACGTATATATTTTGCATAAAGTGTTCGGTATTATCCAATTTACCATTATATCATAAAAGCGTAAGCGTTATGATATAATTGTCCGATACGTCGGGAGCAGACCCATTGGTCTGCGTATCGACGAGGACATAAAAAATAATGAAATCATTTATAATTTTATTATATCACGTCACGCTCACAAAAGCAAGAGTAAAATTAAATTTTTTATATAATTTTGTCGGCTGTGCCTTTATTGACATACGCCGACGAGATGTGTTATAATATACTTGTGCCAATAGGCATGGGCACCGAAACTGGACTATTCGGGCGGTTGTTTCCTCAGTTCGCATACAACTTGAGTATCTTACTACATAGTAGTGACGAAATACAAGTGCGAAAGGAGGGCGATAGACATGGAAATACTTTATGTAGTTCTTGCTATCATTCTTTCACTTGTCTTTGCTTTGATCTTCGCGATCATAAGCGAGATAATAAAGAATTTGAAAAAATAACCGCATACCCTTCCAAAGTGATGCGGTTATTCTAATCCATCAATAGGAAGCAACCGCTTAGTCTAAGCCGGTGCTCCTTTTTCTATTTATATTATACACCAAAGAAAATTATTTGTCAAGAACTAATTTATTGACAAGCTATAATAAAACGTGATATAATTAACGCAAGCATATATGATATAACATTCTGAAAAGGATATATAATATTATCAAGGAGAGAATTATGAAAGACGGTTTTATAAAAGTTGCGGCCTGCACGCCGAAAATAAAGGTCGCGGACGTTGACTTTAACGTATCTCAGATAAAGAAGCAGATAAAAGACTGTGCCGCAAAGGGCGTTAAACTTGCGGTATTCCCCGAGCTTTGCCTTACGGGCTACACCTGTCAGGACTTGTTCTTTCAGGACGCTTTGCTGAATAAAGCGCAGGAGGGTCTCGGCAAAATAAAAAAAGCTTCCAAAGGGCTTGACATGATGATAGCCGTGGGGCTTCCTATAAAGGCAAAAGGCAAGATATACAATTGCGCCGCGGTGCTGCTTGACGGCAGGATAGAAGCGCTTATACCGAAAACGCATCTGCCGAATTACGGCGAGTTTTACGAGGCGCGCCATTTTGCTGCGTACATCGGCGACAACGAGTGGATAGACCTGCCGCTTGCAGGTGAGACAGACGTTTTCATAGGACAAATGGTCTTTCAGTGCAAGCAGATACCGCAGTTGAAGATAGGCTTTGAGATTTGCGAAGACCTGTGGGTGGCTGATCCTGTATCCAACTATCTTGCAAAGGCAAGCGCGACTATAATATGTAATCTTTCCGCATCAAATGAAACTATAGGTAAGGAGCAGTACCGCAGACAGCTTGTGGCGAACCAGTCGGCGCGGCTGGCAGCAGGGTATATATACGCCTCCGCAGGCGACGGCGAAAGCACGCAGGACATGGTATTTTCGGGGCACAACATTATTGCTGAAAACGGCGTTATACTCGCCGAGAGCAAGCTTTTTGAAAACGGCATTGTGATCTCCGAGATAGACATAAACAAACTGACTTTCGAGCGCAGCAGGCTGTCGACTTACGAAGCAGACAGCGTTGACGTTCAGCACATTTGCTTTTCTGTATTTGAGATGAAAGCGGCTAAGTGCGAACTTACACGAAACTTTGTAAAAACGCCGTTCATACCGCAAAACCAAGCGGAGAGAAACGAGCGCTGTCACCTTATTTTGCAGATGCAGTCGCACGGGCTTATGAAGCGCATAGAACATACCGGTTCAAAGAGCGTTGTTATAGGCATTTCGGGAGGGCTGGATTCTACCCTTGCGCTTTTGGTATGCGTTATGGCTATGGATCTTCTCAAAAGAAAGCACAGCGATATTGTTGCGGTGACGATGCCGTGTTTCGGTACGACAAAGCGAACACGCTCGAATGCTGAGATACTTTGCCGCGCGCTGGGAACTGATTTTCGCGAGGTGGACATAACAAAGTCGGTGCGGCAGCATTTTGAAGATATAGGTCACGACGAGGAAAATCACGATGTTGTGTATGAAAACGGTCAGGCGAGGGAGCGCACGAAGGTGCTTATGGACATTGCGAACCAGACGTCGGGCATGGTGATAGGCACGGGCGATTTAAGCGAACTTGCTCTCGGTTGGGCGACATACAACGGCGACCATATGTCAATGTATGGTGTAAATTCTTCCGTACCGAAAACGCTTGTGCGGCACATCGTCAAGTATTACGCAGACACCTGCACGAGCGAGGAGCTTTCGGCGGTGCTTAATGATATTCTTGATACGCCTGTTTCTCCCGAACTTTTGCCGACCGACGAGAGCGGCACACAGATAACGCAAAAGACCGAGGATCTTGTAGGTCCTTACGAGCTGCACGACTTTTTCCTCTATTATGCTATACGTTGGGGATTTGAGCCGAAAAAGGTATACCGCATAGCCGCAAGAGCCTTCGAGGGCAGTTATGAAACCGAGGTTATACTGAAATGGCTGAAAGTTTTCTACAGGAGATTTTTCTCGCAGCAGTTCAAGCGTTCCTGCCTGCCCGACGGTGCGAAGATAGGTTCGGTAACGCTTTCTCCGCGCGGCGACTGGCGTATGCCTTCCGATGCGTGTGCAAAACTCTGGCTGGAGCAGCTTGACAAGATAGATGAGGGATAAAAATGGCTGTCAGAATACACTGCGAAATGATAAAAAAAGAAACGGCAATAAATTTTGCCGATCTTGAAATTGCTATTAAAACTTATAACAGAAACGCTTTGGTGTGCGGCGCGCCTGCGTGGAGGTACGTTTATCACACGATACATTCTGCGGACAAGTGGTACATTGACCCGTTCGTATTTGAAGAGCCTTCCTTTCATGAAGACGAAATGGACGATCCCGACCGAGGCTGCAAAACTGTTCTCAGCGACGAACAGCTTTTAGAGTATCTTTACAAGGTGCGTGAAAAGATATTTGCGTATCTTGACGGGCTGGACGACAATCTGCTTTATGCCTGCCCCGAAAAATGTCCGTGGTCGCGGCTGCAACTTATACTGAAACAGTTCAGGCATTTTTCACTGCACGTCGGTATGCTGAACGGTCAGACCATTGAACGGACAGGGAGGTTTCCAAAAACAGTAGGCCCTGACGGCGAATTTGATGCAAGCGGCAAACTGTTTGAAAACTAAAAAATGCCTTTGCTCACGGTGGTGTGAGTAAAGGCGTTTTTCTTGACATCGGG
>CANRDG010000163.1 GCA_947629275.1 uncultured Clostridia bacterium
GGCGATGCGTAAAAAAATACTTTCACTGATATGTACACGCACAAGGCATATTATGTTACAAAAAATTTTATAATTTTTTCAGTTTCTACTTTTTGCACAAATTTTCACTATACGATTTAGAAAAATTTCACAAAAGTTTGGCTCATTCACTGCAGTTGAATACTTTTAGCCAAAGACAAAGCGTTTTTTTCTGTAAAACTGTCAAAATGACGATTGACAAACAGCCCTCGATATGTTATATTTGTATGTGTAGCAAATACATCTGTTTGCAGGAGGTGTACTTCATATGTCTGAACGCAATGAAAACGGCGAAAACGGGCTTGTGGTGGTAAGCAGCGAGGTGCTTCCCGAAATAATCCTCAAAGTGCTTGAGGCAAAACGCATGAAAGCGCGCGGAGATGCCAAAAATTCTACCGAGGCTTGCAAGGCTGTAGGCATATCGCGCAGCGCGTATTACAAGTATAAGGACAGCGTTTTCACATATGCCGACAAGCTTACAAACAAAATAATCTCGCTTTATTTCGTTCTGCGCGACGAAAAGGGCGTGCTGTCGGCAATAATATCAAAGCTGTATGATTATAGCGTAAACATTCTTACCGTCAACCAGAACATTCCCGTTGATTCCGTGGCAGCAGTAACGGTGTCGTTTCGTTTTGAAGGCGCGCAGATGGATACTTCGGTGATACAGAAAGAACTTGCGAAGATAAGCGGAGTTGTAAGCGTAAAACTCATAGCAGGCGAATGAACGACGGCAGAAATATAAACATATCATTGTAATGAAAGGACTTTTAAAAATGAGCAGAAAGATAGCAGTAATAGGATACGGAGTAGTAGGCTCGGGCACGGTGGAGCTTTTTGAGATGAACCGTGAGAAGATAGAAAAGCGCGTGGGTTCTCCCATTGAGCTGGGCTATATCTTAGATCTTAAAGATTTCCCCGACAGCCCGTATGCAGATAAACTTGTAAAAGATTTCAACATTCTTCTGCACGACCCCGAAGTTGAGGTAGTTGTTGAATCGGCAGGCGGAGCGACCTTTGCATACAGCTATACAAGAGCGCTGCTGGAGGCAGGAAAGAGCGTTGTTACCTCCAACAAAGAGCTTGTAGCCAAAAAAGGCGCAGAGCTTTTAGCTATTGCCAAAGAGCACAACTGCAACTATCTGTTTGAAGCAAGCGTTGGCGGCGGCATACCCATAATAGGACCTATTTACAGATGTCTTTCCGGCAACACCATTCAGGAGATAACGGGAATTCTCAACGGCACTACGAACTTTATCCTTACAAAAATGATAAAGGAGCAGCTGTCGTTTGAAGAAGCTTTGAAACAAGCGCAGGCAAACGGCTATGCCGAGGCAGACCCCACCGCCGACGTTGAGGGTCACGATGCTTGCAGAAAGATATGTATTTTGGGCTCTCTTGCATACGGCAGGCAGATAGACCCCGAAAAGATACACTGCTCGGGCATTTCAAAAATAACCATGGCAGACGTTGACTATGCGGACGTCGCAGGGTACGTTATAAAGCTGATAGGCTCTGTAAAACAGACAAAGGACGGCAAGATAGCCGCAAAGGTATGTCCGCGGCTAGTCCCTAAAAAGCATATGCTTGCACACGTTGACGATGTATACAATGCAATATGCGTAAAGGGCGACGGCATAGGCGACGCAGTGTTCTACGGCAGGGGCGCAGGCAAACTGCCTACCGCTTCGGCTGTTGTAGGCGACGTTATAGACGCGCTGCGGCACAAGGGAACGAACATCGGCGTATACTGGCAGCAGGCAGAAGATGATATGCTTCTTCCTTACAAAGACGACGAAGCCGCCATGTATGTAAGGGTAAAAGGCGAGGACGCCCAGAAAAAATGCAAAGAGCTTTCGGAGATGTTCGGCGGTCTTATTTTCCTTGACAGGCGCATGAGCAAGAGCATTGAAGAAGCGGCTTTCATAACTCCTTTCATGAAAGAGGCAGACATAGACAAGAGCCTTGCTATACTTTCACATTCTCTCAGCATAGAAAGCAAGATAAGGCTTCTGTAATAACGGAGTGAATATAATGATAAGCATAAAAATACCTGCAACGAGCGCAAATCTCGGTGCAGGTTTTGATGCTCTCGGGCTGGCGGTAAGCCTGTATAACTACGTCGAAATGGAGGAGAGCGACACAGTTGAGATAATCTCCGCCGACGGCACGCAGATACCGACAGATGAGAGCAATATGGTGTATATAGCGGCGCGCGACCTGTTTGAAGTGTGCGGCAAAAAGCTGCGCGGTCTTAAAATACGGCAGACCAACAACATACCCATGACAAGGGGCTTGGGTTCGTCGTCCGCTTGTATTGTCGCGGGGCTTGTGGGCGCAAACAAGCTGCTGGATTCGCCTTTGGGAAATGACGATATAGTCGATCTTTCCGCGCAGATAGAAGGTCACCCCGACAACACCGCGCCTGCACTTCTTGGCGGTATAGTTACAGCGGTATTTGACGGCAGAAAAGTACACTGGGTAAAGCAGGAAGTGTTTACAAAGCTGAAACTTGCCGCCGTTATCCCCGATTTTGAACTCAGCACAACAAAAGCAAGAGCCTGCCTGCCAAAGCAGATAGACTTTCGCGATGCTGTTTATAATCTTTCAAGAGCCGCGCTGTTTTCTGCATCGCTCCTGACAGGCAAGTTTGAAAACCTTAAAACGGGCGTTGACGACAGACTTCACCAGCCCTACCGAATGGAGCTTATCCCCGGCGGCAAAGAAGTTTTTGAGATTGCATATGCCCATGGCGCATATGCGGCATACGTCAGCGGCGCAGGTCCTACAGTAATGGCAATAGCCGATGAGGAGAACGAATTTTTTGCAGGCAAGGTGCAGTTTTCACTGGATAACGCAGGGCTTACAGGCTGGAAAGTACACGAACTTAAAATAGACAACTGCGGCACTCAGATACTTAGTGCAAATTAACATAACAATTTACCAAAGGCGGTGAACTACATATGAAAGGCAGATTTTTAAGCGGTATGCGTGACGGCATACCCATAGCTTTGGGCTACCTTTCGGTGTCGTTCACTTTCGGCATAAAAGCTGTAAACGACGGTCTGCTCTGGTGGGAGGCGCTGCTTATCTCAATGACTAATCTCACCTCGGCAGGGCAGCTTGCAGGAATATCGGTAATTGCCGCTGGCGGCTCGCTTGTTGAGATAGCCATGACGCAGATAATTATAAATATGCGTTACGCACTGATGTCGCTGTCGTTGACGCAGAAACTTGACAAACACTTCACCAAGGGCAAACGCTGGCTGGCAGGTTTCGGCATAACGGACGAGATATTCGCAGTTGCAAGCGGCAGGCTGTGCGATGTCTCCGCTTCGTATATGGCAGGGCTTATAACAACACCGTTTGTCGGCTGGTCGCTCGGCACGGCTCTCGGGGCTCTGGCAGGCAACATTTTGCCGCCGTCGGTGCAGTCGGCGCTGTCAGTCGCTATATACGGAATGTTCGTTGCAATATTCGTTCCACCTATGAAAAAACATAAGAGCATTTTCTTTGTGGTAATGCTGGGTATAACACTAAGCTGCTGCTTTAAATGGCTGCCGCTGCTTGACAGAGTGTCTTCCGGCTTTGCAATAATAATCTGCACCGTGATAGCCGCAGCTGTCGGCGCAATTGTATTCCCCGTCGAAGATGCGGAAGAAACGGAGGGCGCAGCATGAGTTTTGAAAAATTTTTGCCCTATCTTGCGGTAATGGCAGTGGTTACATATCTGATAAGAGCAGTGCCTTTCGCCATGTTCAGCAAGCAGATAAAAAGCCGCTTTGCCAAAAGTTTTCTGTACTATGTCCCGTATGCCGTACTGGCTGTAATGACCGTGCCCGAGATATTTTTCTCTCCCGACATGATAATTGCAGGCGTTGCGGCTCTGGCGGTGGCAGTGCTTCTGGCGTATAAAGAGCGAGGACTTCTGACAGTCGCGATGTGCTGTTCCGCAGCAGTTTTTGTTACAGAGCTCATCGCAAAACATATATGAAACTCGCTTTGCAAAAATCCCTTGACAAATAATTTTCTTTGGTGTATAATATAAATAGAAAAAGGAGCACCGGCTTAGACTAAGAGTTGGCAACCTTATACATTGGTTAAAAATAACCGCAGTGCTTGGTACGCCGTGCGGTTATTTTTTCATATTCTTGATTATCTCGTTGATAAGATCAAGAATGATGATTATCAGTATCAAAGATAAGTAATCCATAGACACCGCCTCCCTTTTCCTCAAACAGAGGGCTAAAGAGGTTGCCGCACAAATAGTCCAGTTCCGGTACTCTGTATATTATTATAACACATCTTGTCACCCGATGTCAAGAAAAACGCCTTTACTCACACCACCGTGAGCAAAGGCATTTTTTAGTTTTCAAACAGTTTGCCGCT
>CANRDG010000164.1 GCA_947629275.1 uncultured Clostridia bacterium
GGCATGGCAGACGGCAGGAAAGTTGCGGCAATAATCGCGGAATATGACCCTTTTCACAACGGGCACAGATACCACATAGACAAAACGCGCGAAAACGGTGCGACGCACATAATTGCGATAATGAGCGGATCTTTCACACAGCGCGGTGACGCGGCTTTGCATGACAAGCATTTCAGGGCAAGGCAGGCGGTGCTTGGCGGCGTTGACTTGGTCATTGAGCTTCCCTACCCGTTTTGCTGCTCATGCGCCGAAATATTTGCAGACAGCGCGGTGGGAATTGCTGACAGGCTGGGCGTTGTGGACGAGCTGTCGTTCGGGTGCGAGTGCGGCGATGTGGAGACTTTGGAAAAATGCGCTGAAATATCGCTGTCTTTGGCAGATGACAAAGACGTTGTTGCCTTAGTTTCTTCGGGGTACAGCTACCCTGCGGCGTTTACAGAGACGGTATTGCAAAAGCACGGTAAAGAGGCTGCGGAGATTTTCGGGCAGCCGAACAATGTGTTGGCGATTGAGTACATAAAGGCTCTTAAAAAGCGTGAAAGCAAAATCATGCCGCTTGCTGTTACACGCTTTGGCGCGCCGCATGGTGGGGAGACTTTCTGCGCAGGGATAGCGAGCGGTACGCAGATACGCAAAATGGCGCGCGCAGGGCAGGATACGACGGGTCTGCTGCCTTACACGGGCGAAAGGAGCGATGTGTGCGATATTGAAAGAATAGGCGGTGCGATAATTCTGCGGCTGTTGCAGGTGGTCAACAATGGAGAGTACGAAAATGTACCCGATTTTGATTATGAATTGGCGCAGAGGGTGGCGAAGTTTGCTGCTACAGTTTCTACAGAAGAACACACCACCTTTGACGGATTTATAAAGGCTGTAAAGTGCAAGAACTTTACATATGCAAAGGCAGCACGGGCGTTCGTCAATGCGTATCTTGGCGTTACTTACGAGGATATGAAGCATGAACCGCAAGCGAGGGTCTTAGCTTTTAACGGAAAGGGGCAAAGCCTTTTGAAAGACATAAAAGAGCGTTCGCGCGGCATAATAGAGGTTTACACGTCGCTTTCGCAGCTTAGTGACAAAAGGCTTGCATTTTTTGACAATATTTCAAGCTGTGCTCTCTCAATGTGCAGCGGTGTGACGCACGAAAACGAATTTTGCAGGAAATTTACGGGGGCTATTCTTTAGATAAAGCGCGTTTCATGAAATCTTCGGTGGAGATGCCGCTGGGGCGGTTGTATCTGTTCATACAGTAGAGACATTCGGAGTTGCGCGTGATGAAGTTTGGCTTTTCTTCTACACCGTAGCTTGCTGTAAAGTGGCACGCCTTTACATATTCTTTACTTTCTTCGCTTACCAGCCCATAGGGGTATGTATACACCTGTGGAGTAATTCCGCAATTTTTCTCAAGACCGTCTATACTCATCAGCAGGTCGGAAATGAATGCACTGCGGTAATCCTCTTCGCTTTCGCCGTCTTTTTTAAGAGAGCCGCGGCGCAGACCAAGTTTATGCATATCGTAGCTGTGGCTGGCTATCTCGACATAGCCGCATTTTGAAAGGAGACGTATCTGCTCATAATTAAGGTATGAATAGCTTGAATGCTGCTGTTTGCCGTTTTCGTTTTCTGCATAGCTGCCGACGACCGACAGCACTGCCTTTGCGCCCGAGTCGCGAAGTATCGGTTCGACATAGGAAAGAAAGTTATAGCAGCCGTCGTCAAACGTAAGAATAACGGGCTTTTGCGGCAGGGGCTTGCCGCTGTTTACATATTCTATAAGATCGGCTGTGAGGATAAATTCATAGCCGTTTTCTTTAAGATACTGTATATCTGCGGTGAGCGCTTCGGGAGAGAGGACATAGTCGCCCCATTGGCTTTCGTCGCGCAGGATACTGTGGTACATTATGACGGGGACGAAAACTTGCTCGACCTTGACTTCGGCGGGGAGTTCATCACCTTTGCCAAAGCATGAGGCGAGAAAGACCGACATCAGCACGACCGCTGTGAACAGTGAGACACAAATGAATATTTTTTTTCTCTTAATAGTTGTAATAGTTGTAAAATTGCGTTTTAGCACATTAAAGCACCGCCTGTTTTTGTTGATATATAACAATATATTTCGCTCGTTTTGTAAAAATACTTCAAAAATCAAAAAACACTATTGAAAAAGTTGTGCAAATATGATAGAATATAAGTGTATGAAATTCATAAAAAACTTCCGAACAATTTCGGGGACTAGGAACGGTGAGATAAATGAAAACTATTCGTGCAAAGATCATGACCTCGATGCTGTGCGTGGCGTTTGTAATCATTATTACAGTATCAATTATCTTTCTCAGCGCGATAAACAGCTCAACAGAGGCGGTGCTGCAAAACAGTCTGCTGCCGCTGGCAACTCAGACTGCTGACAAGATAACCATGATAAAACAGGACAACAGGGATACCGACGTTGACAAGATACTGAACAGCATTGACGTGAGCGACGGCAACCTTGCGTTCGTTATAAACAAAGGCGGCACGTTTGCATACAAAGGCAAGAACACTGCTGACTTTTTCAACGAGGATAACATCTTAACGGCAAGCGGTGAAAAGTATGAATCTATATCCGACTTTGCCACACTGGCTGTGAGCCACACGAGCGGTTACGGCGTTTTTGACTATGACAAAGAGGAATATGTGGCAGGCTATGCGGAACTCAACGGCAGAAACCAGACGATAATAATTGCCGTGCCTACCGATGATTTTTCAAGATACACGGCAAATTCGATGAACACGATAATAATCGCCTGCGCGATACTTGTTGTTGCAGTTATAGTTTTCACCATACTGTTTGCAAAGACTTTCACTAAGCCTATAACCAGCACTACGAACCGTCTGAGGGCGCTGGCGCAGGGCAACCTTACCGACCCTGTGGACGTTCACTATTCACGCGATGAGCTGGGCATACTTTCTAAATCTTTGGAAGAGACGATAGTTTCACTGAGGCAGTACATAAACCTTATAACCGTTGCGCTGACTAACATTTCCGAGGGCAATCTGTGCCACAGAATGGAAGGCACTTTCAAGGGCGATTTCAGCAAAATAAAGAGCACTTTCAACACTATCTTGGAATCGCTGTCGGATACGTTTGCTTCGATAAACACGGCTGCGGAACAGGTAAACAGCGGCGCTATGCAGGTATCTAATGCGGCACAGGCGCTTTCGCAGGGTTCTACAGAACAGGCAAGCTCTATTGAAGAGCTTTCTGCGACGCTTACCGACGTTGCGAACCAGATAACCTACAACGCTAACGCTGCAAAAGATGCTTACAAGATAGTACATGACAACACCAACTCTATAAACGACTGCAACAATGACATGACGAAGATGCTGACGGCTATGAACGAGATAAACGAGTCGTCGGAGCAGATCTCGAAGATAATAAAGGTAATAGATGAGATAGCGTTCCAGACGAACATTCTTGCTCTTAATGCGGCAGTTGAGGCGGCAAGAGAGGGTTCTAAGGGATTCAGCGTTGTTGCGGACGAGGTAAGACGTTTGGCGGCTAAGAGCGCGGAGGCTGCAAAACAGACGGCATCGCTTATTGAAGAATCTACGGCGGCTGTAAAGCGCGGCTCGGGAATTGCGACTGTTACTGCGGATTCGCTGCACACGATAGTTGAAAATTCAGCACAGATAAAGAAGCTTGTAAAGGACATTTCGGAGGCCTCGGAACATCAGTCGGAGGCAGTTGTACAGATAAACGCAGGGGTAGACCAAATATCTGCTGTAGTTGCGGCAAACACTTCTTCGGCGGTAGGCTCGGCATCTGCAAGCGAGGAGCTTTCGAGCCAGTCGCTCATACTGAAAAACATGATAGCGCGTTTCAAGCTGTCGGACAAACATTCTTCGGGCGGTTCGCAGTATGATTATTACGATGATGCGAATACGGCTGAAGACGGCGGCGATGAGCCTGCGACGTTTATGTCTAAGTACGCATACCCGAGCGATGACCCCGACGATGGCGCGATAAAGATAGTTCTTGACGACGAGGACGACAAATACTGATAAATTTTACACATACTAAAATATACACAAAGGAGTTGTAACATTTATGAAAAGAAGAATAGGCATACTCACCAGCGGAGGCGACTGCCCGGGACTTAACGCCACCATTCGCGGCGTTGCAAAGGCGTGCTATGAAAAATTCGGTACTGACGGCATTGAAATTGTTGGTATAAATGACGGTTATTCTGGACTTATAAACAACGAGTGCAAGGAAATGGAGCCGTCGGATTTTTCGGGAATACTGACTATGGGAGGCACTATCTTCGGCACTAAGAGGACTCCTTTCAA
>CANRDG010000165.1 GCA_947629275.1 uncultured Clostridia bacterium
TCAAAATCCTTTGCAACATCGTCAACGCCCTTACCGGCAGGCATGGCTGCCTTTGCTCTGTATATATCAAGAAAAGAACGAGCGAGTGTTGCAATTATTATCTGTGTGGGGGTCTGCATA
Organism: uncultured Clostridia bacterium; assembly: GCA_947629275.1. Lineage (GTDB taxonomy): Bacteria > Bacillota > Clostridia > Oscillospirales > Ruminococcaceae > UBA7477. Next base: position 121 of record CANRDG010000165.1, read on the forward strand.
TCGTAAAGGTCGCTCATCATATTGAATGCCGCGTCGGCGTTACGTTTAAGTATAAGCCCTGCCAGCTTGAAAACGTCTGCCTCCAGCCTGCGCGCGCAAAGCAGGTCTATGTCGTCTTTCGTTATCTCTCTGCCGTCCGCGTATGTCGCAAGCTTGCTCATCTCGGAATTTATAGCCGCCTGTTCGCAAAGACATTTTTCAGCAAGATACGCAGCGTTTTCGCTATTTATAATGCCGCCCAGTTTTTTTACCCTTGAAATTATTATCTTTGAAAGTTCTTCGGGTGTTTTATAGGCAAATTCATAAACATCGCCCACCTTGCCGCAGGCATTTTTCAGATCGTTGTTGGCGGCGGTTATGTTGTTTCTGCCCTTGTAAATGTCAATACCCGTAACATAAAAAATAAGCGCGGTGCTTTCGGGCAGGTCTCCTATAGTTTCTTTAAGATATGCCATATCATCTTTTGAGAGGCTGTCGCAGTCGGGGTCGTTTACGGTAACTACCACTTTTTCAGAAAAGCACGGCAGCATATTGCAGCACTCCCACAGCTCTCTCACCGAAAGCTTTCTGCCGTCCAGCTTGTAAAGGTCAAGGCTGGTCTCGTCTTTCCCTACAAGCTTAGTAACCAGCCTTTCCGTGAAAGACTGCACCGCGGCTGTGTCTTTGCCGTAAAAGTAGTACACTTTTTCAATATTGCCTGCGCGTATCTTTTTTGCAAGCTCCGCCTCACTCGTCTGAAAAGCCATCACTCAGCCTCCTGTATACCGTTTTCCCATCATCATAAACATATATGACATATGCGCCGCCGTCATCTTCCAGATCTATTCCGTCTTTGCCTATCGTGAAACACTGACTGCCCGAGCCGAAAGTAACGCTCTCTCCGCCGAACGCCAAATCTATATCTTCAATACCAAAATACTCTGCAAACTGCGGATACGCAGTCGTTGTGTCTTCAAGGTCGTAAAATCCCGTCACTTTTCGTATGCCCTTGCTGTTGCAAAGCCTTTCTGCGCTCTGTGTAAGCTCTCCCTCGCCCGAAATATTCACAACCGCGCACTCGCCGCCCATGACCGCTACAGCCATTTCACTGTCTTTGTATTTTATAGAATATATCCGCAAAACATCTTTCAGCATGATGTGATTTACTGCGCACGCAAGCACAAAGCACACAAACGACATTGCCGCAACTGCTACCGACTGCCTGTCTATCTTCTTTCTGAAAATTATAAATAATGCCGCTGCCGCCCAACACAGCAAAGCCGCAGTTTTAACGCCTTTGTAGCCTATCCCTACCGATGAAAACGGCAGCGATGCCAAACCGCGTGAGATACTTATAAGTATTTTTGCCACTGCGCCTGCAATATACAGCGGAAAGGTTATAAAGCCACCCGTAAACATTACTGCCGCCGCAAGCGTTAAAGATACTGTAAAAAGCGGTGCGAGCAGCATATTCGTTACCGCCGCAACTAAAGATACCTCGTCAAAAAACATTATGTTCAGCGGCAGTGTTACCACAGAAACAGCAGCAGCAAATATAAAACTTTTTGCAAGCGCCGAAAACGCTCCGAATCTGTATGTCTTTACCGCTTTTACAGCCTTGGGAGCTGCCACGCCGAACGAAAACGCCCCTCCTGCCGACAAAAGCAGAGATGCGCTGCGTATGGCATACGGCTTTGTAATTGTCATTATCATAACGCTTATCAGTATGGCTGTCAGGCAGTCGTAACGCCTGTTAAATATTTTCGCCAGGTTCATTATGCTCATCATCAACGCGGCGCGCATCACAGAAATAGAGCCGCCTGCGAACACCACGAACATTATTATAACTGCTTCTGTCACTGCAAACTTCACGCGGCTGCCGAGCATCATAATATCAAGCAGCCACATCACCGCAAAGACTATCACAACAAGGTGCATACCCGAAACACTGAAAATGTGACCTATCCCTGCGCGGTAAAAAGCCGTTTGCAGTTCGCCGTCCAGCTGAGACTTATCGCCGCACAGCATGGCAGCCAAAAATGCTCCCTCATCGTCCGGCAAAGTTTCGGTTATAATGTCAAACACCCTGTCGCGGTAGGCAAGTATGACTTTTGCAAGCGAAAAACCGCCGCCGCGAACCGTCAGCACCTTTGCATACTCGCCCTGCAAGATCTGACCTTTCGGCGCTGAATACTTTTCAGATTGGTACTTTACGCTGTCGGTAATGCGCGCTACTTTCGCCTGCAAAGTTACCGTGTCGCCGTACTGTGCATCAATATCCCCCGTATAGAAAGATATGTCGGTAGCATAGCCGCCGACATCTCCTCTAAGCGTTAGCGAATACATACTGTCGCCCAGATAATCCGCCTCACGCACTTTACCCGTAAAAACTATCTCACTGCCGTCATACGCCATGACAGTTCTGTATTCGTTCACAAGATATAAAGCATACGATCCTGCCGCGAAAACGAACGCCACAGTTATAACAAGGCAATACCTTTGGTCTGCAAAATGGAAATGTGCCGCAATAAAGCCTATGCCTGCCGCCGCGAACATTATAACGCAGCACTGCGCGGCGCTCGCTCCCGATGCTATGAACAGTCCGCTGACATACGCCGTTCCCACAGTGACAGTTTTGCGTATCATCGGTTTGTTTGCCGTTTCGACCGTCATGCCGCACATCTCCCAAATAAATAAGCCGTGCTTTATCTTGTTTTACTGCTCTTTCCAGCCAAGCTTTCTTCCTGCCAGAAGATGAAAATGAATGTGGAATACCGTCTGTCCTGCATCTTCGCCGCAGTTTGAAGCTATCCTGAATCCGCCCGTCAGACCGAGCTCCTTTGAAAGCTTTGCAGCTACCTCGTATATGTGCGATATAACGGCGCTGTTGCTCTCGTTTATATCCTCCAGCTTTGCAATATGCTGTTTGGGAATGATCAGTATATGCACAGGCGCAATAGGGTCTATGTCTTTGAAAGCATACACCGTGTCGTCCTCATATACCTTTGTTGAGGGTATCTCGCCCTTGATTATCTTACAAAAAATGCAGTCGCTCATTTTTATCTCTCCTTATCCGTTTATGATGTTTGTCAGTATTCCGTCAAAAGCGTGCAAAGCTTCGTCTATCTTGTTTATATCACCTATGCCTGCCATAGCCATGTCGGGGCGTCCGCCGCCCTTGCCGCCTGTTACAGCGGCTGCCTCTCTTACAAGCTTGCCTGCGTTCGCACCCATTTCAACCGCCTTTTTTGAGCAGGCGCACATAAACTTAGGCTTCTCGTCGGCAGTGCCTGCCATAAGCAATACGAACGGTTCGTCTATCGTCTTCACGCCCTCAGCGAGATTTTCATACATATCAGAGCCTACGTTGGTCATCATGTTCGCCATAACTTTTATACCGCACACCTCGCGGCAGTTCTTTATCATATCCGCAAATATGCCGTCGGCTATCTTCTTTTTAAGGCTCTCTGCAACCTTTTCAAGGCTCTTATTTTCTTCAAGAACGCCCATTATCCTGTCTGCAAGGTGATTAGGATCGCTGAGTTTCAGAATAGTTGCCGCTTCTTTCACCCTGCCGTTTATCTCGTCGAATATCTTCAGGACGCCCATGCCCGTAACGCCTTCAATACGCCGAACTCCTGCGGCTACCGAGCTTTCCGAAACTATCTTGAAAAGACCCGCCCTTGCGGTGTTGTCAAGGTGTGTGCCGCCACAAAATTCTGTAGAAAAGCCGTCCTCAACGCTTACAACTCTTACCACCTTGCCGTACTTCTCGCCGAACAGAGCTATTGCGCCCTTTTCTCTTGCTTCTTCAATAGGCAGCTCCTGCGTTTTAACTTCTACGCCTTTGAGTATCTCCTCATTTACAAGCCTTTCAACCTGCGCAAGCTCGTCTGGCGTTACCGCGCTGAAATGCGAAAAGTCAAATCTGCATCTGTAAGGGTCAACATACGAACCTGCCTGATGAACATGGTCGCCCAGCACCTTTCTCAGTGCCGCTTGCAGAAGGTGACAGCAGGTGTGGTTCCTTTCGGTGGCAAGCCTCAGCTCCTCGTCTACCTGCGCAAGTACCTCATCGCCTGCAAAAAAGCTTCCGCTCTCAACTATGCATTCGCTCACGAACTGACCCGTTGTAGCTTTCTTTGTGTCAAGCACCCTCATAACGCTGTCGCCCGACTTTATAACGCCCTTGTCGCCTACCTGACCGCCCATTTCCGCATAGAACGG
>CANRDG010000166.1 GCA_947629275.1 uncultured Clostridia bacterium
AGTTCTTTCACTACCGACGGCAGCGGCAAATTTGAGGCTATAGGCTTTGACAATATACGTCTTGAAGCCGGCGTGAGCACCATAGGCATACTCGTTGACGACAGCGAGGTAGGGCTTGATTACATCATGATAACGGCGAGCGATACCGTTGCAAAAATGGATCTTACCTACAAAGAGATGCCGCAGCTTTCAAACAAAAAGGCTACCGCAAAAACAAGAGCCGTGTATAATTATCTTGCGCAGTGTTACGGAAAAAATATGTTAAGCGGTCAGTATGATACGGTAAGCACCACTGCGGAGACCGATGCCATTTACAAGTTGACGGGGCATTACCCTGCGATAAGGTTTGGCGACCTTAATCAGTATACCGAGAGCGATTCGTATGCCGATGATGTTGAAAATGCCATAGAATGGGCAAAAAACGGCGGCTTGGTCGGCTATGTGTGGCACTGGGCAGACCCCATGGGCAGCGGCGGTTACTATTCCAAGGGCGCGGCGGACGTACCCGAAGAAATGATCACCGATTTTGACATAACGCAGGCTGTAACAGAACTTGACATAGCAAAGATACCTATGAAGGACCTTGAAGTTATGTGCAGCGAGGGCGGTATAACGGCGCAGTGCCTTGCAATAGTGAAAGACATAGACACGATAGCTTCGCAGTTCAGTCTTTTGCAGGATAACGGAGTTACAGTGCTGTTCAGACCGCTGAACGAGGCAGGCGGCGGCTGGTTCTGGTGGGGAAAAGATAAGGACGCATATATGTGGCTGTGGAAGCTTATGTACAAAAGAATGACAGAGCTTCACGGGCTTAATAACATAATCTGGATATGGAACGGTCAGCACCCCGACTGGTATGTGGGAGACGAATACTGTGACATTATCTCGGCTGATATTTATGATGACGGCGGTGCAAGTCAACTTAGCGCGTTTTTGTCACTGCACAGAATATCTTCAAAAAAGATGCTTGCGCTCAGTGAATGCGGAAACGCGCCTGATGTTCAGATGCTTGCGGACGAAAAAACGCTGTGGAGCTGCTTCGGCGTATGGGGCGGCAGCTATGTTATAGACGAATACGGCAATTATTCGGAAGAAGTTATACCTGCCGAGCAGATGATAGAGCTTTATTCAAACAATATAGTTATATGCCGCGACGAGCTGCCCGATTTTGAAGAGCTTGCAAGGGAAATCGAAAAAGAAGATGCCGAGCAGGCGCAAAAGGATAAGGACGACAAGAAAGACAAGGACAAGGAAAATACCGACAGCAAACAGCCCGAAGCTGAATAAACCGCCGCTTTGCAGGCATAATATCTTTGAAACTATCTTAGAGGAGAGATATTTATGCAACTTAGCAAATCGCAGTATAACGAGATGTACAAAGAAGCAAGCGAGGGTTCAAAAACATATATAACCGTACCGAAAGCGTTTGTAATAGGCGGACTGATATGTATGCTGGGCGAGTATTTGATAACGCTTTATGGAAGTCTCGGGCTTGACGAAAAGCTCAGTGCGGCGGCGGCATCGGTAACGCTGGTGTTCATATCCGCGCTGCTTACAGGGCTGGGGCTTTACAGTAAACTTGCAAAACACGGCGGCGCAGGAACGCTTGTGCCGATAACGGGTTTTGCAAACTCGGTAGTCGCGCCTGCCGTGGAATTTAAGGCTGAAGGCTTTGTTTTAGGTCTTGGCGCTAAGATATTCATAATAAGCGGTCCTGTAATTCTTTACGGTACGCTTGCATCGGTGGTCTATGGGCTTATTTACTGGCTGTCAACTATAGTATAATAGTTATAACGGGAGGGACAGGCGTTCGCAGTACGCGTGCGCCGTACATATAATGCTTAACGAAATATTATCAAAAGAAGAATGTGCAAAATGCCGTATATGCTGCTGCTTTGACGACGGCGACCTGTGGGAAGCGCCCGTTATGACGGACGAACTTGCAAAAGAGCTTAAAGATATGGAGTTTGAGTATCTTGAAAACGGCAAGAGAATACTGAAAATGGCTAAAACGCTAGCAGGCGGCGAGGAGCTTTATTATTGCGATCTTCTGGACAAAAACAAAGGCTGCGTGCTTGGCGATAAAAAACCGTTTGAGTGCAGTATATGGCCGCTGCGAGTAATGGAGCTTGACGGCAAAAGAGTTATAGCGCTTTCGCCCGTATGCCCCGTTTTGCAGACAAGACCCGTGCAAGATATAGCAAATGTTGCAAAGCAGCTGTCAAAGAGAATTTTTGAAGAGGCAGACAAAAACCCCGACATCGTAAAGAAATACGAAGCGGGGTATGTGATATTCGTTATCGAGGGTGTCAACTGATATAGGCAAGTATTTTGTCAGCTATATCATCGGGCGCGCCGCTGCCGCTGACTGTAATATCGCCTGCCGCGCGGTATATGGGGTAGCGGCTCTGAAATCGCTGCAAAAGTTCGGCACGGTCGGCATTCGATGCGAGCGGTCGGTTGCTGTCGCCGCAAATACGTGAGTAGCAGATATCAAAATCAGTATCTATAAAAACTATAACGCCGCTGCGCTTTGCCGCCGCGGTGTTTTCTTTTCTAAGCACTGCGCCGCCGCCCAGCGCAACAACGGTGTCGCCGTTAAGCTCGGTTATAAGCCTGCTTTCAACGGCGCGAAAGTATTCCTCGCCGTTTTGTGCGAATATTTCGGGTATGGTGCGCCCCTCGGTCTCAACGATAAGGTCATCAAGATCAAAAAAATTGCGACCCGACTTTTCGGCAAGTATTTTGCCAACGGTAGTTTTGCCGCAGCCCATAAAGCCGCAGAGAAATATAGTCTTATCCATTCAAGATCTCCCTTGTACGTTTTGTAACGCGCGCTATCTGCTCATCGGTAAACTTTGCGCTGTACCACAGCGTGTGTGACTGCGCCGCCTGAACGACCAGCATCTCCATTCCGCTCGCGCACCGCTTGCCCTGCGCCTCTGCCTTTTGTATAAGAACCGTCTTTTCGGGGTTATATATCGCATCAAAGAACGAGCCGCACCTGTCAATAATTTCGTCTGTTATCGGGCAGCCTTTTACTTTGGGGTACATTCCCACAGGGGTGGCGTTTATACAAAGGTCATACTCGCCTTTTATGCTGTCTATTGTGCAAGCCTGTGCGCTTTTGTAAAGCCGCAGACAAAGCTCGTTTATGTCGGGTACTGAAAGATCTGCAACGGTGAGCTGTGCGCCAGCTCTCAAAGCCGCGGCAGCCATCATCTTTCCTGCGCCGCCGAAGCCCAAAAGCAGAACTTTTCCGCCAAGCGAGAGCCCATTAGCTTTAAGCGCGTATTCAAAGCCCGTGATGTCGGTATTGTAACCTATTGCGCCTTTTTCGGTGTTGGCAACGCAGTTTACTGCGCCGCACACCTGCGCAGTTTCGTCAAGACCGTCAAGAAAAGGAATTATATCGCACTTGTAGGGGATAGTAACATTGTATCCCACAAGCGTGCGAAGCGTTTTGTAGACATCGCTAAGTTCCTGCGGCTCACATTCGCATATGCCGTAAGAGCCTTTTTTGCCCGTTATTTCAAAAAGCTGGGCGTGTATCTGCGGCGAAAGCGTGTGCGCCAGACTTCTGCCTAAAAGAAGATGGTCGCAGCCGTTTGGTGTAAATTTCATATGTATCTCTCCTTATTATAGAAAGGCGGATAAGCGTCCGCGCTTTCAGTAAATTCAGTAAAATATACTGTTGTAACAAATTATCGCACATCATATTATTGAATATGCCAAATTTTAAAAAAAGTATTGACGAAGCGTTTAAATGCATATATACTAACTATAGGAGATGTTCACAGCGAACGATACCGAACGATATGATAAGGGCGGGTGACTATTATGTTTGATACCGTAAAAAAGATAATTCTTGAACAGTTTGACGTTGACGAGGACGATATTACTTTTGAGACTTCTCTGACGGACGATCTTGATGCAGACTCTTTGGAGCTTGTAGAGCTTTTGCTTGCTTTTGAAGACGAGTTTGACGTGAAGATACCCGACGAGGAGGCTGAGAGCCTTAAGACCGTCGGAGATATAGTCAGATATATCGAAGAAAAGTCAGCCGAATGACATCTGCTGTAACATATGCGGACTGAAATGCTCTTTCGCCTTGCGCGGAGGAGCATTTTTCTTCTTAATATTATAATAATTATAATACTCTTTTGCTGCAAAGTCAACAGCGCGGCACACAGTTTTCACTGAGTTTGCACAAAATATTCTTGCAGTTATCATAAAACTATCACATTCGGGGGGTATTATATAA
>CANRDG010000167.1 GCA_947629275.1 uncultured Clostridia bacterium
ATAAGCTGAGTGATATTGATAAATCTACGGAATTTCTTGTTCGGAAAACGCTTTCTGTTCATACGTTCACTCTCAGCAACCATCCCACCATGGTTATTTGGCTTCTTTACTTCAATGAACGCCAACGGCAGGCCATTAACAAATAGCGTAATATCTGGACGAAATTCGTCTTGACCGTTTTTGCAGGTAAACTCAGCTGTGCAATGGAATACATTGTTGTGAGGATTATCAAAATCTATCAAACGGACAGGGGAGGTCGATTTCAAACGAGAATAAAAACTCTTGCCGAGATCGTCATTGTCAAGTTCATGAATTATGGATTTCAAGACTTGTTCTGCCTCGCCCTCGTGTTCAGGATTAAGAGATTTGAACTGAGCAATAAAGATATCTTTGAGTATGTTGGTACTTGAGTCAAATATTGTGTCAGCCATATCCTCAAATATTCTTCCATAGTATGTGTAACCAAGCCTTGTCAAATGAACAAGTGCAGGCATTTGAACACGAGTCATTTCATTGAATAGGTTTTTACCATTATTTGCTTTTTTCATATATAGCTCCTTTCAAAATGTCTTGACTTATTATTATTGATATTATAACATATTATTGTCAATAAATCAATTGCTTTTGTATGCTTTTTCAAATGTTCATAGCAAATATCACAATATTCTATGCTTTTCCGTTATAATTTACCGTTCATCAAAGTCTCCGATTTGTTCGTAGTTATACACGCAAAAACGCCCCTAACAAGCGTTAAGGGCGTTTCTGGAGCTGGTAATCGGACTCGAACCGATGACCTGCGCATTACGAATGCGCTGCTCTACCAACTGAGCCATACCAGCGTATTAAATTTTGTAAGACCGGCTGCGGCTGTGCGCTTTATACCCACGACTGCGCATTACGAATGTGCCCCGATGTGAAGCATCGGTACTCTACTACAACTGAGCCATACCAGCATATTAAATTTTGTAAGACCGCGTGCGGCTGTACCGCTTTATACCCACGACCTCGCATTGCGAATGTGCCCCGATGCGAAGCATCGGTACTCTACCACAACTGAGCCATACCAGCATATTAAATTTTGTAAGACCGCGTGCGGCTGCGTCGCTTTATATACCCACGACTGCGCATTGCGAATGTGCCCCGTTACGAAGTAACGGTACTCTACTGGGCTGTGCCATACCAGCATATTAAATTTTGTAAGACCGACTGCGGCTGTGTCGCTTTATATGTAGCCCACGACCGTGGTTTTACGAACGCCGCGGCTGCATGGGGCAGGGGACAGCGTTTTCAGCCGACTTCAATATTATAACACAAATTGCCGTTCACGTCAAGGGGTAATTTTGAAAATATTAAAAAGCCGCAGGAACGCTTGCAGAGCGTTCCGAGTGCCTGTTGTGGTAAATCAGAATTTATTGTTTAATATATTCAATTATTGGTTCAATATATTTTTTATCCGTCCAGTCACACTGGCTTTCTCCTGCTGCCATCAATGCCTTTTCCCATATTTCGTAATCAGCAGGATCCTTCTTAGCTACAGCTTTTTTTAATAAATTGCACAATGTTCTGTCCTTAAACGACATTGCATCCATATCCCATGCACCACGACAGTAAAAGACAGGAATATCAGATAGTGTATTTTGCATATTATGCTCTCTAATTTGTTGAAATGCACTTTCTTCATAAGGAGATGCACCACAACAGAATACTATAATTCTTTTACCTGTTAATCTGTTTATATTCTTTTTAAGAAAAGACAAACCTGCGATTCCGGAAGCATATATTCCCCCGCCTAAAATGATTATCTCAAATTTACTAATTTCTTTAATATCTGCTTTCTTTGTTTTGATACATTCAAATCCTGTTTCTTCAGAGAGCCAATTAGCATATTTCTTTGTAGTGCCGTATTTTGATTGATATAGAATTACCCCGTTCATAAAACAATCTCCTCAAATTCCGATTTATATGAAAATACCAACATCTTACCCGTACTGATATTATACAACATCTTATTAAAAAGGTCAACAGCTTTACGAAAAAAGCAGGCACTCTCAAAAGAAAATACCTGCTGTAAATTTTCAGAATAGCTTCAGAATTTCTTCAATGCTGTCTATGATAATATCCGGCTGCTGTCCAAATTTTGTAACACTTGCAAGACCGCAAAGCCCCTGACGTACCCACACTGTTTTCATGCCGAGTTTCGCGGCAGGCACAATGTCGTTGTCAAGTCTGTCGCCCACCATGGCGGCATCTTCGGGCAAACATTCATCCAAAGCCAGCGCGCGGCGAAATATCTCTGCATCGGGCTTTTTTACACCCTCTTCGGCAGATGATAAAACGATGTCAAAATACCGCAGCAGCCCCCAGGATAACAGCCTCTCTTTCGTTCCTGCACTTTGATTTGCAATAACACCCAGCCTGTATCCCTTTGCCGTCAGATACTCCAGCACCGCCTTTGTGCAAGGGTAGGGCTTTTCAGCCTCTTTGTGCCACGGCGGAAGTTTCAATCCAAAATATCGTACTGCTTCGTGGTCGCCTTTAAGACCTTGCTTTGCAAATTCTATGACCTTTTTCTCAAATTCATCTGCGCTTATTGCCGTGCCCTCTACAGCTTCGCGAAAGCGCATTTTGTAACATTCGCGCTCGTCTATAAGCGTAGAACCAAGGTCAAAAAATAACCATTTTACTGTCACTTTAATTACCTTCAATCCGGCATGAGCATTATACCGCGCTTGCTGCCGTTGGTGTAGGCATAGCCCTCAACTTCGTCGTAACCACCTTGCATATCAAACACCGCAATAACTATCCTGCCGTAGCTCGTCACATCGCCGTACTGTCTTTCAAGCGGAAATTCCTGCACAACAACATATGAATTCTTGAATCTGTCGGCGAGAAGCTCATGCAGATCATTATAGTAATCCTGTGTAATCTCGTTAAACATATCTTTTAGTCCCTGAATTTCATCAGCGGCAAATTCTACTCCGTATTCTTCTTTGTATTCAGCTTTAGCACATTCAAGGTACAGATCACTATTGACAAGCTCTATGTACTTGTCTTTGTCGCCGTCCGCGGCGGCTTGCAGCTGCTCGTTTATCATGTCTTCAAAGTCGTAATACGCGTGCTCTATCTTGCCGTCAGGGGTGAGCGTGACCGCCCAGCTGCCGCCTTTGTCAAACGCCATAGCCTCCATGCAAACGTCGGTTTTGGCGCATTTTGCAATAAACAGCATACCGTAAATATCGCATACAAGTGGCTTGTCAGCCTCCGCTTTCAGCATATCGTTTACCTTTTCGCAGAAGACTATTTTTATCTCGCCCGTAAAGCCGCCGAGGTACTCGCTGCAATCTTCAAAATCGTCCGCAACTACCTCATCAAAATCATCTATGTAGTCGTAAGGGTAAGCCTTTTTCAGATATTCAGCGTCAGCAAGTTTCGTAAATTTTCCTGCATCTTTTGCGGCTGCGGCGTTTAGCATTTCTATCACTGCTTCGGTTATGTCCTCATTCACATCTGTAACGCCCGAGGGGTCAACTACCACGCCGCCCGAGGGCTTTGAAGAACTGTCGTCTTTAGATGAGCTGTCATTTTTAGAAGAATTATCATCTTTAGAAGAACTATCATTTTTAGATGAACTATCATCTTTGGAAGAACTATCATCTTCAGATGAACTGTCATCTTGCGAAGAACTATCCCCCTGCGAACTTGTATCTGCGGCAGAAGAACTGCTGCTCGATATATCGCCCTTAGAAGAATTGCCCTTTGGATCGTCCTTGTCATTGCACGCCGCAAGCGACAGCATAAACACCATTGCCGTAAGCAAACACATCAGTTTTTTCATAAAACTACCTCCGTAATATTTATTATTTGCTGTAACTTTATTTGTACAGAATTTTAATTACTTTCGTTATAAACATAATACTCGCAGTCTTTCAGATCAAGAAATTTATCTGCGGCGCTTACATAAATCTTAGTAGCGCAGAAAACGCCGTCCTCGGTCGAAAGCACAACCGCCGCAGTAAGAGAAGCATTTTCGCCGCCGCTTGTGTATGTTGTCAGGTTCACGCCGGGGGAGTCAAGCGGCACAACTGCCTGCACCTTAAACTGCTGTTTTATCCCTTCCAAAGTTGTTTTGCTGCACTGCGAAAGATCGTATTCTAAATACTCGTCTTCGCCATTATTCATCAAAAATCCTACTTTTCTGGTGCTGTAGCCGTAGTCGGTGCTGTAGTCTATAAGTATGGTGTCGCTCGTAATGTCGCCCC
>CANRDG010000168.1 GCA_947629275.1 uncultured Clostridia bacterium
TGCGGCTTACCTTGCGCAGACGCAGTCTCTTTTTCTATAAGCCGCAGTTTTGAGACGTGTATCTTCGTTTTCATAACGCCCGAATGAACAAAGCAGTTTCCGCTTGCATCAGGCGGCGTTACAACAATGCCGTTCTTGTTCATGTCGGCTATCAGAACTCTGTCACCTTTTACCAGTGGTCGCGGCAAGACATAATCACTGCCATTTTTTGTCACAGGGTTGGCCTCATTATACATATTATTAAGCACAGATTTGCTTGTGTGCTTCACATCAATTGCTTTCTGCGCAAAATCGGCCTTATCCTTTTCCTTGCGCAGGCTGTCAAGCTCGTCAATAAGCTTTTCCGACTGCTGCGTTACGCGGCGTACTATCGCATTTGCCTCACGTCTGGCTATCTCCAGTTCTTTTTCCTTATGTCGCTCCAAAAGCTCTTTTTCTTTCGCAAGCGATTCTTTTATCTTCTCACTTTCAGTAAGATTTTTATCGGCTTCATCACGCAGTTTTTCAAGCTCTAGCCGCGACTTCTCCAGCCCCTCGAGAATATTTTCAAAACGCCTGTTTTCACTGCCTATCATACTTTCGGCATTGTCGATTATATCATTTGGCATACCAAGCTGACGAGAAATAGCAAAAGCGTTTGATTTGCCGGGTGAACCTATAATAAGTCTGTATGTCGGCTTCAGCGTTTCAACGTCAAATTCGCAGCTGGCGTTTTCTGTATCCCCGCTGTCAATGGCATATAGTTTCAGCTCCTGATAATGTGTTGTACAAATCACCTTTGCGCCGCATTCTTTCAGCTTTTCTATAATAGAGACTGCAAGCGCCGCACCCTCTATCGGGTCAGTACCCGAGCCAAGTTCATCGAGAAGAATAAGACTTTCACTGTCCGCTTTTTTAAGTATATCTACAACTCTTGTCATATGCGAAGAAAAAGTCGAAAGACTTTCTTCTATAGACTGCATATCGCCTATATCTGCCAGAACATTTTGAAAGACCGATATTTTCGAGCCGTCTGAAACAGGTATGAGCAGACCGCACATCGTCATCAGTGTAAGCAGACCCACCGTTTTAAGTATGACAGTTTTACCGCCAGTATTCGGTCCTGTTATTATCAAAGAATTGTAGCTCTCCCCTATCGTGAGATCTATAGGCACTACCCTGCTTTTGTCAATGAGCGGGTGGCGGGCTTTTTTCAGCACGATAATGCCGTCATCTGAAATTTCGGGTACCGAGGCGTGCATTTTTGCGGCAAGTTCAGCCTTTGCAAAGTACAGATCAAGCGTTACACAGGCTTTGTAACCGGAAGCAAACTGCAAAGCAAATTCACCGCACAAAGCCGATAAATGCGTGATTATTCGGTGTATTTCTTCCTGCTCCTGCGCTTTTAACAGGCGTATTTCGTTGTTAGCTTCTACTACCGACATAGGTTCTATAAATAGCGTTGCACCGGTAGATGAAGTATCATGTACAAGACCGCTCACCGCGCCTTTATGCTCTGATTTTACAGGCAGAACATAACGACCATCACGCAGTGTGACCCTTGCTTCCTGCAAATATTTTTTCGTTTCAGCTGACTTTATCATGCTTTCCAAGTTTTCTCTTATCTTAACGCCTGCCCTTGAAATTCGCCTGCGTATAGAAGAAAGCTCGGGGCTTGCATCATCGGCAAGTTCTTCTTCGTTTAAAATCGAAGAATCAAGCAGCCTTTCAAGATAACTGTTCGGAAAGATACATTCAAACAAGAATTCTAGACTTTTCGCATCATTTCCGCACCTGTCGTGCCACTCTGTAAGCGCTGAGATCTGGTGCAGCAGCTTGCGCACTTCTATAAGTTCCGCAAGGCTAAGAAGCGAGCCCGAAGAAGCCCTGTCGGCAAGCGCGGCAGCGTTTGTAATATTATAAAATACAGGCGTGCCGAATTTGACCGTCAGTTCCAGCGCATCAGCGGTCTTTCGCACTTCTTCTTTGACATCTGAAACATCGGCGCACGGTCTTATTTTCAGCGCCATTTCGCGCGATGTATCATTTGAACACTCATTTTTGAGCATTTCAAGAATTTTATGTAATTCTAAAACATTGTCATTAAAACTATTAAACATATTTATTCCTCAATTTACTGACTTAGTGACCTGTAGAACGTAAGCGATTTGAATCTTACGTCCAGTTTTGTTTCAAGATACTCCTCTGTAATGAATGATACGGAGCGTTCCCTCTTCTCGCTCATCTTTAGACGGAAGAGCTTTTTCTGATCGGAAAGCGCGATATATCGAAGTATTTCTACCGTCTGCGGCGAAAGCTTGTACATATGAGAAGTATCTTCTTCATCTTCATTATTATCATCAGCGTGCTGCCTGTTGTAGCAGTCCTCACAAAGCAGCATACAGTCTTTCATGTCAAAATACATATTCAGACCTATGTCTGTAGAATACCTGTAGCACCTGCGACAGCAAAGCAGCTGCGGCATAAGACCTATCTCGCAAATGTGGCGGAATTCAAAAATGGCTTTCAGCGTTTCGTTGCTTACTTTGCCGTTATCGAGAAAATACAGCGTATTCATCATAAGCCTTGCAACATTTTCGCACGGTTCGTTTATCTGAATGGTGTAATGAATAATATCAGCAAAATAGCAAGCAAGAGCATATTTGTCAATTTCGAGCCGTATATTGTAAAACAAATTTATCGGCTCGCAGCTGTTCAGATAGTATCTGTCCTTGCTTTTATTGAAACAAAGTTTTGAATATGTGAAAAGCTGAGTTGCGCTGCCAAGCTTGCTGTTTATTTTCATAGCGCCCTTTGCCAGAGCCTCTATAACGCCTTTTTCTTTGGTGAGCACCGCAATAGCCTTGTCCTGCTCCCCTATCTGCTTTTCACGAATTATTACCCCGTTCACTGTTTCCAATGACACCATGCTCCTCTTGCTGCTTTGAACGTTTATATTCTAAGTAATCCGAGATCTTTCCGCTCTTTGCGAACCTTTCCCACAATTCATCAGTCATAACATCACCCCGTATGCGATTATTATCTGCATACGCCGTGATAATTATTTATCCGACAAACCGAAATTTTTTATAAGAGCCTCGCTGTTTCTCCAGTCTTTTTTCACCTTTACCCAGCACTGCAAATTTACCTTTATCCTGAAAAATCGTTGCAGTTCTGCTCTTGCATCGCTGCCTATTTTTTTCAGCATAGAACCGTTTTTGCCGATTATTATACTCTTGTGCGTTTCTCTTTCGCAGTATATAGTTAACGAGATGTCCAGAATATCTTCACCGCTTTTGTCACGGCGTTCTTTAAGGCTTTCAACCGTTACAGCTATACCGTGCGGCACTTCGTCATTCAGCGCGCGCAAAGCCTTTTCTCTGACGATCTCAGCCATTATAACTCTCTCGGGCTGGTCGGTAAACTTATCATCGGGAAAATAATGCGGCGAGAATGTCGCATAGTTTATAAGTACCGACAAAAGCTCGTCAGTACCGTCTTTTTCAATAACAGATACAGGCACAACCTCGTCAAACATATATAGCTGCGAATACTCTGCAATAAGAGATATCAGCGCAGTCTTATCCTCCAGCAGGTCTATCTTGTTAAGCACAAGAATAACTTTCATCTTGCCTGATTTGAAACTTTTTATCAGATTTTTTTCATGGTCGGAAATCTTCTTTGTGCAGTCGGCAACCATAACAATTATCTCGCCGTCTGAGACCGCCTCGTTTATAGTCTTCACCATGTGGTTAGATAGCTTGTTCTTCGGATTGTGCATACCGGGTGTATCAATAAAAACAAGCTGTGTTTCACCTTTTGTAACAACTCCCGTTATCTTTGTGCGTGTGGTCTGCGGCTTGTTGCTTACTGCCGCTATCTTCTCCCCTACCAGACAATTCAGCAGCGACGACTTGCCAACGTTTGCCCTGCCTACTATAGTTATAAAAGCGCTTTTTGTTTTAATATTTTCCATATGTTCCCCTGTCTTTATGTATCTCGTGTTATGCCAAGCTGTGAAAGAATCTCTTCCTGCCTTGCAAACATATCTTTTTCGTCCTGATCGCTTGTTTCGTGGTCGTAACCTAAAAGATGCAGCATTGAATGTACCGTAAGAAACGCTATCTCGCGCTCTGCTGAATGTCCGTACTCCTTCGCCTGCAATATAGCTTTTTCCACCGAGATGACTATATCCCCAAGCAAAATAGCGTTGCTTGAATTATCAACGTCAAAACC
>CANRDG010000169.1 GCA_947629275.1 uncultured Clostridia bacterium
GACGACAAGCCGGGCGCGCTGGCAGCGGTAATGCAGGTGCTTTATGAAAACAACATCAGCGTTGAGTA
Source organism: uncultured Clostridia bacterium (assembly GCA_947629275.1). Lineage (GTDB taxonomy): Bacteria > Bacillota > Clostridia > Oscillospirales > Ruminococcaceae > UBA7477. The sequence continues at coordinate 69 of CANRDG010000169.1, forward strand.
TATGTATTCATTCATCTCGAAAGAGGCAGGCAAGGCGTATATAATGCTGAGAGTTGACGACAACGACGCCGCAACGGCGGCTCTGGAAGAAAAGGGATTTATACTGCTTAATTCAGGCGACCTTTTTGGCAATAAATAATTTTAAAAAAGGTCTTGAAATTTTCTGAAAATATGTTATTATATAAGTGTGAGGTTTTCACATACAACATTAAAGGAGGAACTTACAATGGCTTACAAGATTTCTGATGATTGCATTTCCTGCGGCGCTTGTGCTGCTGAGTGCCCTGTCGGCGCTATCGCAGAGGGCGACGGAAAGTATGAGATAAACGCAGACGCTTGCCTCGATTGCGGCGCTTGCGCAGCTACCTGCCCTGTGGATGCTCCCAAGGCTGAGTAATTGCATACTTATTTTAACAAGCGACCGTCCTTCTCCACCATGGGGGAGGGCGGTTTTTTCGTGTGCAGTATGCACAATACCTTGACATCTGCGGCAAAATGAAGTACAATATATAATGAGATATTATGGGAGGTGTGCGTATGTCACCAATAATTTTGGGTATGACGGCTGTAGAGCTGTTTCTGGTGGTATTGCTTTCGGCGTTATTAGTTGCAGCGATAGTCTTTTTGGTAATTATGATAGAAAATCGCCGCAGTAAAAAGACTTGCAAAAAAGCGGCTGTATGTCTGGCGGCTGATGTGGTCCTTATGGCGGCAGCGGCAGTATTTTGCGCATCTCACAGTATTTATTATGGTTTCAATGACTGGTATGTCCTGTCTTCCGATATTCAGCAGATAACGGAAAAGTATGGCAGTCCTGATGTTGGCAGCTATACTGAGGGCAAAGCAGGAAGGATCGGCTACTATATGTATACCGACAACAGCATGGTAATGCCCGATCATCTGCCGCATTATTACTATATAGAATACGACGAAAGCGGCAAAGCTTGTGAAGTTTATGAGGGACTTCCTGTGGGAGGATAATATATAAGTTCCTCTTGCTTTTCCTTTGCTACCATTACTTTACCTATAAAATCCCCACCCAAAACCACGCCCCACCCCACACACCACTGGCAGAATATTCTTTCGGCCATTCTCCGCTTGGGTGGCTTGTGGGAGGGGCATTCTATAAATTTGTTTTATATGATTTTTTCACATTGAACGGCGTTCTCTGAGAGAACGCGGAAAGAGAGATAAGGTCTTCTCAAAGGAAAATCCCTCTCTTGCATGGGATTAGCGTTCCCAAAGTGAACGCCCGAAGAATTATTTCGCCCCAAAAAATTAAAAGCGAAATAATTCTTCCCGCGGTCGCTAGCGACCGCTGTCCTCATTGTGAAATAGTCCACCGGACTATTTCACAATTCACCTTTTTCGGAGCGCACTCCGTGTTTCGGGGGCTTTGCCCCCATACCCCCCACGACCCTTTTGAAAAAGGGTCGATCGAAAACTTTTCCGTTCTTGATAAGAATTAAGACTTTTGTAGAAGTATAATAAAGAGGTGCAAACTTATGAAAATGATGTTTATTGGCGCTTGCAGAGAGGTGACAGGCAGCTGCACGTATATAGAAGCGTGCGGCAAGCGGTTCGTGGTGGACTTCGGCATGGAGCAGGGGATCGACGTCTACGAAAACGCCAAAGTGCCCTGCGCGCCCTCGCAGATCGATTTTGTTTTGCTCACCCACGCGCATATCGACCACTCGGGGCTGCTGCCTTTGCTTGTGGCAGGCGGCTTTTCAGGCGCGATTTATTCCACAAAAGCTACCGCGAACCTGTGCTCTATAATGCTGCGTGACAGCGCCCACATTCAGGAGTTTGAAGCCCAGTGGAAAAACCGCAAGAACAGGCGCAGCGGCAAAGAGGAAGAACCGCCCCTCTACACGATAAACGACGCGGAGGAAACCATAAAGCTGTTCAAGCCCTTTGGCTATGATGAAAAAATAAACATATGCGACGGCGTTCAGATACGCTTTACAGATGCAGGACATTTGCTCGGCTCGGCTTCTATAGAAGTATGGCTGACGGAGAACGGTACTACCAAAAAGCTCGTATTTTCGGGCGATATTGGCAACGTAAATCAGCCGCTGATACGCGATCCGCAGTATCTTAAAGAGGCGGATTACGTCATAATGGAATCCACATATGGTGACAGGCTGCATAATCCTCCGAAAGATTATGAGCAGCGGCTGGCAGATATAATCAACGACACTTTCGCACGCGGCGGAAACCTTGTAGTGCCGTCGTTCGCGGTCGGCAGAACGCAGGAGCTTCTGTACTTTATAAAAAAAATAAAAGACGAGGGTCTTGTTGAGAAGAAGAATTTCAAGGTGTGGATTGACAGCCCCCTTGCCATAGAGGCTACAAAAGTCTTTCAGATGAACAAGGAAAACTGCTTTGACGAAGAGGCTTTGCAGTACGTAAAAAGCGGCATAGACCCCATGACGTTCGACGGGCTCTCGGTAGCGGTCACGTCCGACGAATCAAAAGCGATAAACTTCGACAGCGAGCCGAAGATAATTATCTCAGCAAGTGGTATGTGCGAGGCAGGCAGAATAAAGCACCACCTGAAACACAACCTTTGGAGGAGCGAATGTACTGTAATGTTCGCAGGTTATCAGTCATACAATACTTTAGGACGAAGCATTTTAGAGGGCGCGAAAAAGGTAAAGATCTTCGGCGAGGAAATTCAGGTAAAAGCCAAGATAGAGCGCCTTGAGGGCGTAAGCGGTCACGCGGACATGGAAGGCCTTATAAAGTGGGCTGATGCATTCGAGAAAAAGCCTGCGATGTACTTTATAAACCACGGCGAGAGCGACTGTGCAGAAAGTTTTGCCGCCACGCTTAAAAAGCGCCTCGGCGTAGAAACATATGCGCCATTCAGCGGTACGAGCTTTGATATCGCGGCAGGCGAATTTATAGAAAAAGCCTCGCCTGTTATTATTGAAAAGCGCAGGAGCGCCGATGGCAAGGCAAATACAGTGTATCAGCGGCTGCTTGCGGCTCTTGACAGGCTCACTAGGCTTATCAAAGGCGGAGAGGGTCGCTCAAACAAAGAGCTTGCCAAACTTGCAGACAACATAAACGATATGTGCAATAAGTTTGAATAAAGGAGAAACAAATGAAAATAGTCAGTGTAAGCGACATAAACGCCCATATAGCAAGCAATGCTCAGGGGTACATAGCCGAGTGTGAAAAGAAATATTCCGAGCGCATAAAGCGCGTCGCAGAGGGCATACGCGATACATCTACAGAAAGACCTATAATACTGCTTTCAGGGCCTTCAGGCAGCGGAAAGACTACTTCGGCACTGCGCCTTGAGCAGCTTTTGGACGGCTGGGGCTGCGAGACGCACACAATTGCCATGGACGAGTATTTCTACCACTGCGAGGAAAACCAGATACTTGACGAAAACGGCAATGTTGACTATGAGTCGCCCTACAGGGTGGATATAAAGCTGCTGGGCGAGCACCTTGAAAAGATAGCCAACTGCGAGCCTGTGAACATTCCGAAGTTTGATTTTATAACGCAGAAGCGCGTTCAGAGCGAGAGGGTGCTGCACCGAAAAAAGGGCGAACTTGTTATTTTAGAGGGCATACACGCGCTAAATCCGCTCGTTACGGGCAGGGCGCTGGAGTATTCAAACGGCATTTATGTCAGCGTGCGCACGCGAATAGAGACCGAAAAAGGCGAGGTCATACACCCCTCGCGCATACGGCTCATGCGCCGCCTGATACGCGACAAGCTGTACCGCGGCAGGGATTTTATATCAAGCTTAGAAATGTATAACAGCGTTGAGCGCGGCGAAAATCTATATATAATGCCGCACAAGAACAATGCGCGTTTCAGCATAGATTCGTTCATCGGCTATGAGCCCGCGGTGTATAAAAAGCATATTTTGCGCGATTTTTGCACGCTGGATAAGGTGTATCCGCGCTATGAGGAGTTTGCAGACGTCGCGCGCCTGCTGACAGAGTGCGCCGATGTCCCCGACGATATGATACCCGTGTCCTCGCTTTTGCGCGAGTTTGTCGG
>CANRDG010000170.1 GCA_947629275.1 uncultured Clostridia bacterium
AAAACAAATACCGATGAATTATTTTTCATCGGTATGTTTTTTTGCTTTCATAATATTTTCGGCAGCAGTCTGAACAAAAGTATCGCGCTGCCAAGGACTGTTAGCACCACGCCTGTTGCCCTGTTAAGCGCAGCAGGTGTGGCTTTGTTTGCAAAAAGCGCCGCTACCCTCGCCCACAAAAGCGTTGATGCCACGCACACCGCAAGGCAGAAAACGTCGGGCATACCGCCTATGACAAAGTGCCCTGCCGCGCCCGTAAACGCTGTGAAAGTCATTATAAAAACGCTTGTGCCGACCGCCGTTTTCAGCTCGTAGCCCAAAACGCTTGTCAGTATCAGCAGCATCATCATTCCGCCGCCTGCGCCGATAAAACCACAGATACTGCCAATCACAGCGCCGCACACCACCGACTGCACAGCACGCTTTTTTGCATCGGCAGACATCATCGCCTCTTTTGTAGTCATGACGGGTCTTACTATGAATTTAATGCCGAGCAGAAGTGTCATAAACACCGAAAAACTGCCCATTGTGGCGTTGGGCACTTTGCTTGCCGCATAACTGCCGAGCAGTGTAAACACAAGCACCGTGAGCATCATTATTATGCCGTTTTTTATATCAAGATTTTTGTTCTTGCCGTATGTATATGCGCTTACGGCGCTTGCAAGAACATCGCTGGCAAGGGCTATGCCCACCGCCTGATAGGCTGGCATATCAAGAAAAGTTATCAGCATAGGACTTATCACCGCGGCCGCGCTCATGCCTGCAAAGCCCGTGCCAAGCCCTGCGCCTATTCCTGCAAGAAAGCATATCAATGCTTTTATCAACAAATCTTATCACCTCAAAAACATCTGATAAAAGAATTATATACCGTTCTTTCTCAGCTGTCAAGCTGATTTATGCAACTTGCACAAAAGTCTCAAAGTTTTTTTACTTGTTAAAATGGAAAATATGTGTTATAATATATGTAATGTATGTTTTAAAGCGGAAAAGAGGTGCTGAAAATGCTGCCCGAAAAATATAGCGGTAATATGGTAAAGATAGTTGAGAGCGACGACTGCACGCTGCATTTTTATCAGAATGTAAAAGAAAACAAGCTTTACTGCCTTACAAAGGGCTTTGATACAAAAGGCATAGACGACTTTTGCCGAATGATGCACGAACTTGATATTTTAGAGCCTGAGTCCGTCAACGTTTTTGATGTGTTTTGTGAGCGCATTGACGAGGGCATTATAAACGGCAGCAGTGAAAACAACATCAGCACCGATGTTTCTGTAAAACTGACCGCTGACGGCGGCTATGAAATGTGCCACCTGCACGCGTTTTATCGGCGTGACGAAAACGGCAGGATAACCGATATTCATTACAATTTGCGACCGTATGTGCAGAAAGAGTATTTTTACCGAGAAGTACTGCGCAGTTTTTCTTCTGACAAGAACCCGAAGATATACTCGCAGCAGTGCCGAAACGTAATTGATACACACCCCGACAAGGATATAGCTTTCATACAGTTTGACGTTGAGAGATTTAAGCTCTTGAACGATACATACGGCGTTGAAAAGTGCGACGATCTTCTGCAGTTTTTCAATGATTCTCTCGCGCTGGTATGCACCGACGAACAGCCGTTTTGCAGGCTGACCGCCGACGTTTATATGATAGTCACGCCGTTTGATACCAAAGATCAGCTTGTGGCATTTATAAGGAAGATAGAGAGCCTTTTGAGCGGATTTGGCGGCATGGAATATCATCTGTATTTTGGTGTTGCAATAGTTGACGACAGAACCCTTCACACGCGCAGGCACGGCGACAATGCATCTCTGGCGAGGTAGCTGATAAAGGGCAACGCTATTGAAAATATCTTGTTTTTTGACAGCTCGATGAAGTCCGATCTGCAAAAGAAACAGAATATTGAAGAGGACATGAACAAGGCTCTGCTAGACAATCAGTTTTTGATGTATTTGCAGCCGAAATACTCGATAAGCAGCGGGAAGATAATAGGGGCGGAGGCTCTGGCTAGGTGGCGGCACCCCGAAAAAGGCATGATCTCCCCTGCCGATTTCATACCCGTGTTTGAGCAAAACGGTTTTATACTTAAACTTGACTGCTTTATCTGGGAGCAGGCTTGCAAAAAGATACGCGAGATAATGGATCATGGTCTTACGCCTGTGCCTATTTCGGTAAACATCTTGCGCGAGTACATACAGACTTTTGACGTTATAAGCGAGCTAAAAAGGCTCATAGACAAATACGGAATACCACAGCCGATGTTGGAGCTGGAGATAACCGAAACTTTAGATCAGCACGGCGTTGAAGACATAGTAAAAAAGATGAAAAGCTCAGGGTTTACTATGCTTATGGACGACTTCGGTTCAGGATATTCTTCGCTGAATATGCTTAAATCTACGCCGTTTGACGTGCTTAAAATTGACAGACACTTTTTAGAGGAATTTATGGATTCCGACCGCGGCAGGAAGATAATCGAGCACACTATCTCAATGACTCGCGACATAGGTCTTGGCATAGTGGCTGAGGGCGTGGAGACCTGCGAGCAGGCGATGTTTTTAAGCAGCTGCGGCTGTGACTCGGCACAGGGATTTTACTATTCAAGACCTATCCCCGCGCATGAATTCATAGACAAGCTGAAACTTTCAGGCAGCATATAAAAGTCCGTTCTTTGCGGACTTTTTTGTTGACATGAAAAGCTTAATATAGTATAATAATGTATGGCGGTCAATCCGCAGGAAGTGAAATTCGGAGGCTTTATAAGTGAAAAGACTTTTGATAATCATAGGTAAAATAATAGTTAAATTTCTTCGCCTTTGCAAACGAAACGCAGGCAACCTGCCGGGCATAATACTGTGGCATCTCTCGCGGCACAAATGCTGCTCTATGTTCAAGGTCGACTGCCCTATAATCGCTGTGACAGGCACGAACGGAAAGACGTCCGTTACCAACTGCATAGCGCAGCTTTTTGAGCGCAGCGGCAAGAATATCATCACCAACAGCGAGGGCAACAACCTCGATACGGGCATATGTTCGCTGCTTTTGCGCCACTGTGATATGTCGGGGCGCGTAAAAGCTGAAATGCTTATTCTTGAAACTGACGAATCACACGTTCCCGTTGTGTACTCTCAGCTGAAACTTGAAACTTTAGTCGTGCTTGATTTCTTTCGCGACCAGCTTGACCGCAACGGCGAAATGGAAACTCTGATACGCAAGATTGAGGGCTTTGCCAAGACGTTTGAGGGCAACCTTATACTCAATGGCGACGACCCGAACACCGCGCGCATAGGCAGGCAAAACCTAAGTAACGAAAACGTTAAATACTTTCACGCCGAAAAATACGCATATGCGACCGACAGCATTTTTGAAGCTTCAGAGGGGCGGTTCTGCCCGTTTTGCGGTAAGGCTCTCAAATACGAATACTATCAGTACTCGCACATCGGCAAATTTATCTGCGAGGACTGCGGCTTCGGCGACTATGAGCCGTACATCACGGCAAGCGGTATCGACCTTGAAAAGCCTGTGTTTACCGCAGGCGGCGTTACCTATTCGCCTAAGCAGGGCAGCATTTACAACGTATACAACATGACGGCTGTTGCGGCGGTGGCAAAGCTTTACGGCATTGAGCAAAGCATAACAAACAGCGTTATAAATGAATACACCGTTGAGAACGGTCGTATGGAGACGTTTATGCTTGGCGACCGCGAAACCACTTTGAACCTTGCGAAAAACCCCGTCGGCGCGAACATGACGCTGCGCGTTATGAACGAGATGAAAGGCAAAAAAGAGCTGCTTTTCGTGCTGAATGACAACGTTGCAGACGGTCTTGACGTTTCGTGGATATGGGATATAAATTTCAGCGTTTTCAAAAACGTTACGCGCGTTGTGACTGCGGGAACGAGGGCTTACGATATTGCGGTGAGGATAAAATGCTCGGGCTATGATGAGAGCCTTATTACCGTTATTCCCGACCTTGACGGCGCAGTTGAAGAGCTTGCAAAAAACGCAGGCAGAAAGTT
>CANRDG010000171.1 GCA_947629275.1 uncultured Clostridia bacterium
GGCGGAATTGTCTCTTCCAGATATTCTTCCATGTTTACTTCGATATTTTCCTCCAAACGCCACATAGGTCTGAAAATCAGTTCGGGCGCCGATTCGGAAGATAACAGATTCGGGTCGTCATGCTGAATAATATGTTGCAGCGGTACATATGCAATATCAATTTTTTTAACGTCCTGTATAAATTTCGGCGCAAGTATCTGGCTTGCTCTGTCAAGCGCGCTGCCCAGCGTTATAAAATCATTTTTCGCTTTTTCGGCTTTGAACTGTGCCGTGTTAAGATCCCTTCTCAGCATTGTAAAACTGTCGCGCCGCGATACTATGATTTCTGCGCCTTGCCACGGGCAGAAAAGGTCGTCGGTATAGGAGAGATACAAACCGCCGCCCATGTTTATCTCTGTGCCATAGTAATAATATGCATATCTTAGGCGGTAAGAATATTCATCTTCGCCCGACTGCGACTTGTCGTTTTTCACAACTACTACCTGTTTAAGCTTCAGTTCCAAGCCTTCTTGATCCAGTAAATATTCCTTGTAATCATCAATAAGCGTGTCAGCGTAGTCTATAGCTTCCTGTATGCTGTACTGCTCGCCATATACATTGTATGAAACGCCCGAAATATCGTCTGTGCCTATATCAAAGTCCTTTTCCCAAGTTTCATATCCAAGCGCTCCCTGCAAAAGAAACGGGCTGGATATGGAAAAGTTTTTGTTGGGAGATATTCCTACATGATACTCTCCGTCCACGTTTTCGTCCAGCTTTGGTTCCACATTGTTTTCAACAGATTGATACTCGCAGTAGTCAGAGCCTCTGAAATTCGGGTTGTAATTCGGATCCTCAGGGTCGCCTATAAGATCCGAGTACAGACTTACGTGCAGATCATCTTCCGTTATAGTAAACGTGTTCGCCTTGTTTGAAAGCTCAACCGCCAGCTTTTTTGCATCTTCCAAGGGCATATAATTCTGCGCCGAGAATGTGTATATCGCGCTCGGCGTGCTTTCTATCGAAACGCTGTCGGGCAGAATTATGTTGTCGTATGTTTTGCCCAGAGCATCAGGCGCGGTTTCAATTACTTCGGTAAGATTATTGTTGTTTATTTCTACCTCTTTGTCGCGGAAGATATAACTGCATACAGCAACAGCCGCCGCAGCCACCGCCGCTATCAGTACGCCAACAGCCGAAAATAAAATTATCTTTCTCTGCTTTTTTGATAAATTCTTTGTCATCTCCATAACCTCCATATTTCTTTCTTATTTGGCTGAATTGCCCTCTTTTTTTATTGTACCACATAATATTCTATATTTCAATACTTTTCTTCAAAAATTTCAAAAAATTTACTAAGCCTTACAAAAGTAAAGACCCCTGCCTTAGCAGAGGTCTTTAACAGCCTTAATTGAAATAATTTGCAGTATCTTCTTTTTTCTTTTTCGCTTCTTTTATCGCATCTTCCGTCAAGGCTTTAACAGTGTTGTCGTCATACAGTACAAATTCACCTGTTACCATGTCAATAAACAAATATCGCCCCATTGGCATAAAATGTTCATTACTCTTGTCAACGTCCGTTGTCAGCCGCCACATCGGTCTGAAAGTTATCTCGCTGTCTACCTGTATCGCATTACCCTCATCATCTAACTGCTGCGTCTGCTTTGGCACGTAAACTATATCGATGTCGGTTATGTTCTGTACAAATTTCGGCGCAAGTTTATAGCTTGCCCTGTCAAGCGCGCTTTCCAGTGTAACATACTTGCCCTCGATTTTTTCGGCTTTCAGCCCCTCCAGCAGCCCGCAGTTGTTGATAAGCGAAAATTTATCGGGCGCAGTAACCACAATATCCATAAATGCCGGTGGGTATCTGAACGGATCCTCATAAAAAATATCTGAACCGCCTGTGTGTATGTCAACGCCTTTATAACTGTAAGTATAACGTACTATGTATGAATAGTCGCCTTGATAGTCTCCCGGATTTTCATTTTTTGCAGCAATTAAATATTTAGGCTTTAATTTCACATTTTCTTGGTCTATCATCAGCATATCCTTGTATTTATCAAAAATCGTAGCCGCATAGTCAACAGCATTTTGTGCGGCATACTGCTCGCCGAAAACGCTGTATGAAACATCTGAAATATCGTCCTGACCCAGCACATAGTATTTTTCGCGCAGCCCGTAGCCGTATGCATTTCCAATAAGATACGGGCATATTAGCATAAATGCGCCGCCGCCGTCATATCTAACATAATACATCTCATCGGTATATTCCGATTCATCATATGGTATTTGACTTACCATATTAAAAAATTCCTTGACCGCAGAGCCACCGATAATATCCAAGTCATCTTCAGTTATCTGAAACTGATTAGCTTTGTTTGCCATATCAACTGTAAATTTCTTTGCAGTATCTAATGGAGTAACAATAGTAGTGGTAAAAGTATAAAGTTCTTTTGGGGCGTTATCAAGCGTTATATTTTTTGGAAGTTTAATATTGTCATACTTGTTGTCAAGTACATCGGGGGCTTCTGCAATAACCTCATCAAGCGTTTTGTATACAAGCTTTGGCTCTCTGTTACGGAAGATGAAAAAGCATATCACAAACGCCACTACTGCAACAGCAACAATAATGATCGCCGCAATTATAAACTTGCGTGTTTTTTTAGAAGTATTTTCAGACATTTTCTTACCCTCCACATTGATTATTTGGCTAAATTGCCCTCTTTTTTATTGTACCACATAATATTCTATATTTCAATACTTTTCTTCAAAAATTTCAAAAAATTTACTAAGCCTTACAAAAGTAAAGACCCCTGCCTTAGCAGAGGTCTTTAACAGCCTTAATTGAAATAATTTGCAGTATCTTCTTTTTTCTTTTTCGCTTCTTTTATCGCATCTTCCGTCAAGGCTTTAACAGTGTTGTCGTCATACAGTACAAATTCACCTGTTACCATGTCAATAAACAAATATCTTCCCTGCGGCATAAAATGTTCATTGCTCTTGTCAATATCAGTAGTTAAACGCCACATCGGTCTGAAAGTTATCTCGCTGTCAACCTGTATCGCATGACCCTCATCATCAAGCTGCTGTGTCTGCTTCGGCACGTAAACTATGTCAATGTCGGTTATGTTCTGTACAAATTTCGGCGCAAGTATGTTGCTTGCCCTGTCAAGCGCGCTTTCCAGTGTAACATACTTGCCCTCAATTTTTTCGGCTTTCAGCCCCTCAAGCAATCCGCAGTTGTCAATAAGCGCAAACTTATCGGGCGCAGATACCACAATATCTAAAAATGTCGGTGGGTATCTGAACGGGTCATCATAAAAAAGGTTTGAACCGCCTGTGTGTATGTCAACGCCTTTATAACTGTAAGTATAACGCACTATGTATGAATAGTCGTTTTCATATTCGCCGGGGGCTTGGTTCTTTGCAATTATTAAATACGTCGGCTTACATTCCACATTTTCATGGTCTATAAGCAGCAGATCCTTGTATTTATCAAAAACCGATGCCGCATAGTCAACAGCATCCTGTGCGGCATACTGCTCGCCGAAAACGCTGTATGAAACATCTGAAATATCGTCCTGACCCAGCACATAGTATTTTTCGCGCAGCCCATATACATATGAATTGCCGATAAGATACGGGCACATCAGCATAAATGAGCCGCCGCCGTCATATTTTACATTATACATTTCATCAGTGTATTCATTCTCTTCGTAAGGTATCAGACTGCTCATGCCCATGAATTCAAAAACGTCATCTCCTTCATAGATACGCAGATCGTCTCCCGTTACTTGAAACAATGTATTTGCCCTGTTTGTCATATCAACGGTAAACTTTTTTGCCGTCTCTAAAGGGGTGTTGATAGTTGTTGTAAAGGTATATAATTCTTTCGGCGCATCATCAATAGAGATACCGTCAGAAAGTTTTATGTTGTCGTATTCATTGTCCAATACATCGGAGGCTTCGGCAAGTAC
>CANRDG010000172.1 GCA_947629275.1 uncultured Clostridia bacterium
GACCCGAACCGTAAAATGTTCGGGTCACTTTTTGTTTGGCTGTTTTTCGTCAGAAAGCTCGAGAATGTAGTCGGTCGCCGATTAAATAATATGCTCAGGCAGTTGGTGAGCAAGGGAAGAATTATGGTTTTGTTTTGCAAACTGGTGATAGAATAGAAAAAAGTCTGTTATACCTTTCGGTACTTGACCGACTTAAGGAGGTCAATATGTAAAAATTAGCAGATCCGTTGTCGGCAAAATAATTCTTTGACAATACTAATTAAAATGGCGTTGGAAAAAGACCCTTTAGGGTCTTCTAAAAACTTAAATTGTAAAATTACCATGAAAACTATCTAAGAATGGGAAGAATTTTTCTTTGACGGCACGATATATGCCGTCAAAGAAAAATTCTTCGGCACTTCGGCTTTGCCGAAGTGTGGCACCCCCTGCGAGAATCGAACTCACAACTAACCCTTAGGAGGGGTTTATTATATCCATTTAACTAAGGGGGCGCGCGTAAGATATGCTGACTAAAGTATTATAACATATCCACCGGAAAAAATCAAGAGCTAATTTAATAAATCACTTGACAAGCAGAAAAAAGTGTGATATAATATCATTTGTTAGGTATTTCCCAACACACGGACAGCGATATTATTTTTATTTATCAATATGCGTATTTATAAAGAATTAAAGCCGAAAAAAATATTAAAGGCAGAAGCTGACAATTGGTATGAAAAATAGTTTGAAATTTTTTGTTTTAGGGCTTGACAAAGATAATTTGGTGTGGTATACTAAACGAGTTGAGTTTTCAGTATGGTGATTTGGCGGCAACGGCAGGTCGGTCAGGGAAACGTAAACGTACTTTTTGCGCAGGTGTGTGCGGCAGCAGACGCAGCTTCGAGTAGCGTTACGACAGTGCAGGTTTCCGCGAGGCACAGGCAAGAGCAAATTAACAAGCAAAATAAAATTTAATATTTTCATATGCAGGTGTGGCGGAATAGGCAGACGCGCTAGCTTCGGGTAGCGTTACGACAGTGCAGATTTCCGCAAGACATCGGCGAGAGTAAATCGAACAGCAAATTTAATTTAATATTTTTATACGCAGGTGTGGCGGAATAGGCAGACGCGCTAGCTTCGGGCTGCGTTACGACAGTGCAGGTTTCCGCGAGGCACAGGTAAGAGTAAATCAGACAGCAAATTAAAATTTAATATTTTCATACGCAGGTGTGGCGGAATAGGCAGACGCGCTAGCTTCGGGTGGCGTTACGACAGTGCAGGTTTCCGCAGAGCATCGACAAGAACAAATCAGACAGCAAATTATAACTTAATATTTTCATATGCAGGTGTGGCGGAATAGGCAGACGCGCTAGCTTCGGGTAGTGTTACGACAGTGCAGGTTTCCGCAGGGCACAGGCAAGAGTAAATCAGACAGCAAAATAAAATTTAATATTTTCATACGCAGGTGTGGCGGAATAGGCAGACGCGCTAGCTTCAGGTGCTAGTGATCGCAAGATCGTGTGGGTTCAAGTCCCTTCACCTGCACCACGAAAAAGTCCGTGTTTACGGGCTTTTTTCTTTTTGTATTGTTAGAATGCACTTTTCATACAAATTTCTCGTTACACCGGGTAGGGTAGTGCGTCTGCCTGTTAATATTTTTATATAGCGGCAGGAAAGCCGCAGAATAGTCTGCGGCTGTTCTTATGCGCTTTTGAGGAACACCGACACATTCGCATCGAACGCGCCGTTCATCTCAATTTTGATGTCAATGTTCCTATCTTCGTTTTGGTGAATGATGATCTTCTTCACCAACATTCGTAAGTTCACATCTGAAATCGTGCCTTCTAACAATATTTTTTCAATCAGCTCCGAGGTGCTTTTCAACTGCTCTTTCTTCTGCTTGCAGGTCTTGTCGTACTCTTTGAGCTCGGCTATTTTCTTTTCACACTCAGCAATCTCGCTCTCACGCTTGGCAATCATATCATTGTAGATTTGAACGTGCTCACGGTCGTGAACCCTGTCCATGATAAGATCTTCGACTTGCTGTTTGAGTGCTGCAATTTTTTCAGAGCATTGCTTGATTTCACGCTCGTGAAGCGGCTTCTTCTTTGTCCACTGTTTTACTAAACTGTCGTATCTTTTGCTCTCTGCCATGACCTGCTCTTTGAAACTTTTGATCTCGTCCGAGACCAGCTCATCAAGCTGCGATTCGCGAACCGTGTGCGGCGTGCAATACTTCTTGCCGTACCTGTGACAACTGTTGCAAGTGTACTCAACGTATTCTTTGCCAGCTTGCCTGCGTGTCCTAGCAATCAGATTTGCCCCACATTCAGCGCACTTTATCATTCCTGAATATCGGTGTATTTTATTGCCACTACTCGCACGAGGCTTGCTCTTGGAACGCTCTTTCAGCAGAAATTGCGCCTGCTCCCAGGTAGTCTTGTCAATGATAGGTTCGCAGAAATTTTCATGCCTGAATTGTTCTATCTCTTTTGTGAACGTCTTGGTTTTGTAAATCTTAGATGTCACCGACTTGTGGTTCACCATCGTGCCTATGTACAACTCATTTGTCAAAATTCTCTTTACCGCCGTCTGTACCCACAAATATCTTTTAGAGATGTCAGGCTTCCAGTCTGCCAGCTTTCTGCGTTGGTAGTATTCGGGAGATTTAATTCCGCTTTCGTTCATCTTTCTAGCTATCGTAGTCATACCGTATCCATCGATAAACAGCCTGAACACATCTCTCACTATCCACGCCGTTTCTTCGTCAATCGAAACAGTTTTTGTACTCCTGTCGCACTTGTAGCCCAGCGGCAAACTCTCTATCAGACCTTCATTTTTCTGCTTCTGCCTAACACCTGCGCGCACCTTTCTAGCGATATCTTTCGCATAGAAGTCATTGAATATCTGCTTGAAACCGATGAGCAGATCGTCATTCTCGTTGTCTGTATCGATGTTCTCTGTTACGGATATTACCTTGACTTTGTTCTGCCTTAAGTGATCGATAAACAGTTCTGTTTGAGTTCTGTGCCGCCCTAATCTTGACAGATCTTTTACCAACACCACCTCGATAGAACCCTCGTCGACTGCATCTTCAAGTTCTCCCAAGCCTTTGCGGTTAAAAGTCATGCCCGACACGTTGTCATCGAAGCTTTCGCCTACAATTTCATGCCCGTTTTGCTCCGCATAGTCCACAAGTATCTGCCGCTGATTTTGCAGACTGTTCATCTCCTGATCTTCATCACGCGACAAACGATAATACAACCATGCTTTCATTTTTGACCTCCTTTCAATCCTGCCAGCCACGTCACCTATGCTGGCGCTACGACACAGAATACCACATTTATTTTGGCTTATCCAGAGATTTTGGCATATCGTCTGAAACTTCTACCTTATCACTAAAATCTGTACTGGAAGATTTGGGCATACTATCCGAATTCAGATACTCCGCTATCATTGACTCCATGAACGTTTCAAAAAGTTTTCTGTTCCCATTGTATACGACCGCTGCTGTGTTAATTCTCGGTACTTCCATTTTTCTTGGCATATAACTTTTGTCCTCCTGTTTTAAGTATCTGTTTTACATCTTAAGAATTAAATTATTCATTTCAAATTTTCCTTTCATTTATTTTTGTGGTGAACCACCTGCCGTCAGTAAAACTGACATCAGCCTGCGGTGTACCCCGTTAAAGGGTATAGCGAAACGCGATATCCTTTTATTCAGTTTTTTATCTTCCACATCGCTCATTCTTTCGGAACGGAGCTTTCTACAACGCCTCAATATTCGCCCAAATTTCGCATTATTCACTTCTTACGACCCCTCATTTCCTGCGATTTTTAATTTACGACCCCTTTTTTATCTTGCACAACACCCGCGATTATTCGCGATAAACGGTCGGCTTTGCCGTCCGAAGTGAGCGCGGCGACACCGCCGCTTTAACTTGCAA